>CAZYXI010000089.1:0-4790 GCA_964651215.1 uncultured Candidatus Peribacteria bacterium | reverse complement strand
ATCAGAAAGCATACTCAACCTTCTATAAGCGCTTTGACCTGTTCGGATTATTCTTTGAACTCGCACTAAGACTGAGTAAGCGCAAGGCAGCTTTTATCATCCCTGCGCAGATACTCAATAACGTGGCGTACAGTAAATTAAGAGACCTGATTCTTACGAACAAGCATTTAGAAGCGGTTAGCTATGTAGGCGATAAGATATTCACAGATGCCAAGAATGATGTCTGTGTGCTTTTTCTGGACAAATGCGGCAGTAAAGACATCACCTTGATAGATGCACTAGAATTCAATAATCCTACCATTGTCTCCGTAGAAAATGACTATTTCGAGAAGTTTCAGAATGTTATCAGCATAGGGAGCGAAGCGGGTACTGAAGCTATCTTTGAAAAAATCTTCAACCCTTCATTCAGCAAAGTCGATGAATATTTTGATGTCTTTCAGGGCATCGTGACTGGGAATAATCCTCTGTACCTCTTTGATAAGGAACAACTGAAAGATTCGCAGCTAGAAAAAGAGCTGCTCAAGCCCGTTGTGTTAGGCAAAGATTTCGGTAAGTGGATGCTGAGAAATGATACTCGAAGATTATTGTACGTGAATGCCGATACTGATATTGATTCTTTTCCTAAAGCTAAATCATGGCTATTACCGCACAAGACAGTGCTAGAGAAGCGACGCGAATGCGCCAAGGGAGTCATACCTTGGTATTCACTCCAATGGCCCAGAGAACGTCAAAAACTCGATATTACGCCAAAGATACTAGTGCAGAATACAAGGAACCCGAGGCTGGAAACTAGGATTGTCGCCACTATGGATGAGTTCGGTGTCTATACGCTTCAGAGTTCGAATCTAGTCATACCTCTTTCCGAAGAGTACTCACCTTATTGTCTATTGGCGATTCTAAACTCAAAGCTCATAAATTACTTGTTTAGAACCAAGTTTCTTAACGTAGCCATTAAGGCGGCATACCTGAAACAAACACCTTTACCTCCTATGAACGACAAGGAATCCGCTGATACGGAAGCATTAGCGAGAAAGATGCTTTCACTGTACGAAAGCTTTAGTAAATTGAATGAGCGGTTCATTAGCCTAATTCGTGAACGGTATTCCCTGACTAAAACAAGTGGCAAACTAGAACGATATTATGATCACGAATACGCAACATTTAAGGGCGAACTGAAAATCAAGAAGCTGTCTATCACCGACGAAGATGAATTATTATCGTTCTTTGAAAAATCGAAGCGGGAAGCGGTAGCAATAAAGTCAGAGATAGACGCAACTGATAGCCTGATAAACCAGAAAGTATGTGATTTGTATGGCTTTAGTCCCGAAGAGAAGCTGTTTATCATGAATTCATAGGCGCCCTACCTATAGCACAGCACATCATACCCGCTCAACTCTCGGTCGTAGTATTGCTTGTTTTCTTGGATATCATCAGCTGATAGCCATTGCAAATATCCGTAAAATTCCTCCATACCCCCATATAGGTTGTCGATTGGATCCTTGTTATAGCTGATAGCGTAATACTCAGTGCCTAGCGCTGATTGCGATAAGCTTGAATGTTCTTGCTGAAAATTATTGATGTATGTACTTTTGCCGGAGCTGGTGTCCCGAATGGGCACCGGGTTCTTACGTTCTGTTTCAAATACAAAAACAAGGTCTTCATTTTATTTTCCTGATATATATCTCTCTTCCAAAGTAAGTGTTCTGCTGCTTCACTTACTCCACATATGTATTGCTATGAAAATACGAGGAATAATCTCGTCAATTTTCATGCATACTTGTCTCACAACAAAACGATCTTCAAACGGTGAGCCGGTTTTTTGTGTTTCTTGCTTTTTCGTTGGTGACAGCATTGGAGAAAGCACCTCTTCTTAATGACCCAACACGAAATTCAAGAATGTTGGCAAATACCAAACAATAATGGTCATTTTTATTGCATCCCGTAACAAAACATATTACTATGGGACCATTCTTTTTTTATGCAAAAATGAAACGGGCTGCTTCGGTGTTCGCCTCTCTTTGTGTATTGGTTACTTTTTTTTCCGCCTGTTCATCAGACCAAAAGCCATTTGATCCAAAAGTACCGAAAGAAGGGTTTACGCTTTCGTACGATACTACCGAAGCGAACCTGGATGTGTTTCTCGAAAACGACAGTTTCGACACCATCATCGATGCCGGACCGTATTATCTGGGAGCGCAAGAGCCGATCCAGCCGGTTTTGATCGAATACCGAAAACTCCGCGCACAAAAAATCAGCGAAGCCATCCTCCTCACGCAAGAAGTCTTTGACAGCGCATTGCAGGTCAAAAGTCGCCTGCAACCGCTCAAAAAAGCATATGTCGAAATGCTCGCCACCGCCCTGCCGGAAGCAAAAGATCTGCAAGACGAAGCTCGCGAGATCGCCCAAATGCTGGTCGAGTCGCAAGTACGCCAAGAAGGGATGATCGTCGCCTACAACAGCATCGAGACGCCCACCGACAACGCCGCCGTCACCGCCGAGCTTGAATACCAGAAAACGATGATCGCGCACGGATTGCAGTCGGTGGTGCTGGAAGATCTGTCCCGGTTTACCGCACTGGCGACCGAAAGTTACTTCGCGTTTTCTGAGGCTGAGAACGAAATCATCTCGCAGGCCGCCGCAAAATTCGACGGCGAAATGGCGGCGATCGACGGCCTCAACGAGCCGGTCAAAAAAATGCAGGAAGCCGCCGATCGTCTCGCTTTCGCCCTGATGCAGATCAACACCGGCGAACACTATATCGGATTGGCGACCTACGACTACATCTTGCAGACCCTTCCCGAGATCAACGCGCAGATCGCCAACGCACAGCCGAACGCAAACATCGAACAGGCCGATATCGAATACCTAACCGAATATGCGGCCGTTTACGGAGAGCTGGCTACCGACGCGACCGCAAGGCTACTCGAGGTCGATCCGAAATTTCTGCTCGAGCTCGATTCCGCCACGACCGCGTCTCATACCGGATTTTGGTTTCCCAATGCCAGCGCTCAGGGCAAAGACTATTCCGAAAAAGCGTTTCAGTCGCTCTCGCCCATGGATAACCTGAAAAAACACCTCATCAACGGGCCGAAAATGGCCTGGGATGCCACCAAGAAAGCCTTTCAGACCACCCGAAAAGTCGCCGGCGCTGCGGTGGAATCGATCAATCTGAACACCAAAGTGGTCATGGACTCCTTCAACGCCGCCTGGTACGGCCTCGATGAAAAAGACCGGCAAGACATCATGGACGAAAACCTCCGCGAACTGCGCGATCGGCAAAAAAATAACCGGCTCGGTGCGCCTGTGTACAAAGAAGCCGAAAAATATTTCGATGACGCAGAAGACCTCGGCAAAGACATCGCCGAAGGCGGTACCGAGAAGATCTTTGGTAAAGGAAACACGAGCTGGCTCTTTGGTCAGGTCGGAAAAATCACCGTCAACATGTTTACCGGATTCGGCAAGGGCACGATGAAGATCCTCAACCCGGATTCGACCGATGGA
This sequence comes from uncultured Candidatus Peribacteria bacterium, assembly GCA_964651215.1. Lineage (GTDB taxonomy): Bacteria > Patescibacteriota > Gracilibacteria > CAIRYL01 > JBGSOV01. Next base: position 1,289 of record CAZYXI010000089.1, on the reverse strand, counting down.
GAGATCGCCGAAGGCTTTCTGGATGTCGGGCTTTCGATGATCGGCGGATCGAAGGTGATCCTCAAGGGATCGCAGGCGGCTAAGGGTTCGGCATCATCCCTCAAAATATTCGGCAGCAAGACCATCAACGCGCTCGAGCGATTCTTCAAGAGCAATCATATCCAGAATCTCAAAACCATCAGCGCAGAGATCCTTCAAAACAAAAAACTCACCAAGGACATGGTCAAGACCCTCATCAACAATGCCGACGAAATCGCCAAAAACGAAGTCTTGCAAAACCAGCTCAAGGCGGTGAGCATCAAGATCAACCAGCAGTTTACCGAACTTTTGAAAGAAGGAGCCGAAACCGTCTTTACCAACGCGAGTGCCGGAGCGAAAGAGAGCTACAAAGAATTTATGGAGCAGTCGTTTAAAAACAGCCTGCAGGGCTACAAAGATTCACTCGTCAAAGTCCTCGGCGAGAGTTATATCGACTATATCGACAACCTTGTCGCGAACAAAGCCGACGATATGTTTAAAACCATGGTCAAAGAATACATCGACCGCGGTGTCATCCCGGGTCTGGCCGGTCCATATGACGGCCTATATCGGGGAGAACTGAATGCCGAAGAAATTGTCATTCCGGTGGAATTCCGGGTCGAAAGCAATGCCATTCAGGGCGGATTGAATTTTTCCATGGAAGGACTGGTGGTCGTTCTCGACTTTTCCGGGTCGGTCGATCAGACCGGCGCCACGGCAATCAATATCAACAGTGGTACCATTACCATCGCCGGAGAAGACGAATCTCTCAGCTGCACTTTGGGCGGAACGGTGGATGGACAGATCGAAAGCGGAGCGCTCACCTACCGGGGCGTTGTCGTCGGATGCAGCGGCACCTTCTGGGGCGAAACGCCGGAGATGAACAACGAACCGATCGACCCCTTGCAGATCAGCGTCAGAAAAGTAGGCGATGTCGAATAGACGACTGAAAACGCCGCTTGATGCACTTTTCGCCATCGTTCCGTGTCATTCCAGTTTTCGCCACATGGACTAAAAATGGGAAAGCTCTCTCTCCATTGACTTCGGAATACAAAAGCTTCGCTTCTGCATCACAGCGGTGCTGACTTCCGACATCATGGGGAACGAGACTTCGGTTGCGCCACACACCTTCAATCAATGAGCGTAGATTTTTCCGCCCTTGTCATCTGCTTGATCCGCCATTCTTCTCGGGCGGCTTCCGAGCGGTTCGAGAATCGCCGCGTATAGACGATGCGCACCGGTCGGCGACTGCGTGTGTATTTTGCGCCTTT
>CAZYXI010000088.1:0-4831 GCA_964651215.1 uncultured Candidatus Peribacteria bacterium | reverse complement strand
TCCATCATGCTTGCATGGGGCGGTCAGACGGCACTAAATACCGGGATCGACCTCAAAAATTCCGGCATCCTCGAAAAATTCAATATCAAGGTGCTCGGGACTCCGGTCGAAGCCATCGAAATGACGGAAGACCGCGAACTTTTCAATCGTGCGCTTGACGAGATCGGCATTTTATATCCCAAATCGGTCGCCTGTAAGACCAAAGAAGAAGCAAGAGCGGCACTCCAAAAGATCGGTTATCCGGTGATCATCCGTGCCGCGTTTACGCTTGGTGGCGGCGGTTCGGGATTTGCAGTAAACGATACCGAATTCGAAGCGCTTATCGACAAAGTCTTCTCGTTTTCCCCTCAGATCCTTGTCGAAGAAAGTCTCAAGGGATGGAAAGAGATCGAGTACGAAGTCGTGCGCGACGCGAACGGAAACAAGATCACCGTCTGTAATATGGAGAATTTCGATCCACTCGGTATCCATACCGGTGAATCGATTGTGATCGATCCCAGTCAGACGCTCTCCGATCACGAATATCAAAAATTGCGTTCGATCGCCCTCAAAGTCATAGAGCATCTCGGTATTGTCGGAGAATGCAATATCCAATACGCACTCGATCCGCTTTCGGATGATTATCGTGTCATCGAGGTCAATGCCCGCCTCTCGCGCAGTTCGGCGCTCGCAAGTAAGGCGACCGGCTATCCGCTCGCATTTGTCGCCGCTCAGATCGCGCTGGGCAAGACATTGCCGGAGATCAAAAACGCCGTTACCGGCACCACCAGTGCCATGTTCGAACCGGCACTCGATTATGTCGCGCTCAAAATCCCTCGGTGGGATCTCAACAAATTCCGCAAGGTCACCGAGCAGATCGGCTCCGAGATGAAATCGGTCGGCGAAGTGATGGCACTCGGGCGGACATTTGAAGAAGTCGTGCAAAAGGGTCTGCGCATGCTTCAGATCGGTGCTCACGGGCTTACCGTCCATCCCTTTACTTTTAACGGCGAACTCACCGAGACACTTCAAAAACCGACACCGCGGCGCATTTTTGCGATCTACGAAGCACTCAAAGAAGGGATGACGGTTGCGGAGATATCGAAGATCACCGGTATCGATTGTTGGTTTTTGGGCAAACTCGACAACATCGTCAAAAGTGAACGAAAACTTAAAGAAGCGATTCCACTCTCGAACAAGAATATTGTTCAAGAAAAGCATGATGAGTATCGCAAGTTGTTTTCCGAAGCAAAGAAAAACGGCTTCTCCGATGCCGCCATCGAAAAAATCTGGCGGAACCGATTTTCGGAAAACGATATCCGCGCGCTCCGCAAAGAGCTTGGTGTTGTGCCGGTCGTCAAAAAGATCGATACCTTGGCGGCGGAATTTCCGGCGGAGACGAACTATCTTTTTTGGACGTATCACGGGAGTAAGAGTGATTTGGAAGAAGGAAAGCAGAACCCCTCCAGCCTCCCTAACCAGGGGGAGAGTAAATCGCAGCGAGCGTTTGTGCTTGGCTCCGGTCCATACTCCATCGGCAGTTCGGTCGAATTTGACTGGTGTTGCGTCAATGCCGTCAATACCTTGCGCGCAAAGGGCTTTGAGACGATCATGCTTAACAGCAATCCCGAGACCGTTTCGACCGATTATGAAACCTGTGATTATCTCTTTTTTGACGAACTGTCGTTTGAGCGCACACTTGATGTGATCGAGCTGATGCAGCCGACCGGTACCGTCATCTTTTCCGGCGGTCAGATTCCGAACAATCTCGCACCCAAACTTGGCGAATTAAAAATCCCGATCCTCGGGACAAAACCCGAGAATATCGATCGCGCCGAAGACCGACACAAATTTTCCACCCTGTGTGACGAACTTGATATCGATCAGCCGGAATGGAAAGAATTCGCCACTGTCAAGGATGCCGAGATCTTTGCCGAAAAAGTCGGTTTCCCTGTGCTCGTGCGTCCGTCCAAAGTGCTCTCCGGTGCGGCGATGGCGGTAGCACGCGATATCGAAGAGTTGGAGGATTTTCTCGGGAAGGCATCCAAGGTCGATTCGGATGCTCCGGTGGTCGTCTCCAAGTTTGAGGTCGGAGCGCGCGAGATCGAGATCGATGCTGTGGCACATCGGGGCGAGATCATCCTGCATGCCATTTCCGAACATGTCGAGAACGCCGGTGTCCATTCCGGCGATGCGACCATCGTCTTTCCTCCGCAGCGCACCTATCTCGAAACCATCCGCCGCATCAAGCAGATCGCTCGCAAATTGGCGCGTGCGCTCGAGATCACCGGTCCGTTTAACATGCAGTTCCTTGCGAAAGAAAACGCGATCAAGGTCATCGAATTGAATCTGCGTGCGAGTCGCAGTTTTCCGTTTGTCTCTAAAGTCAGTGGAATCAATTTTATCGAAGTCGCGACCAAAGCGGCGCTTGGCGAAGTCGAATCACTTGAAGTCCGCAAGCAAAAATATCGCACGCTCGAGCTTGATCATGTCGGTGTCAAATGCCCGCAATTTTCCTTTTCGCGTCTCTCGGGCGCCGATCCGGTGCTTTCGGTCGAAATGGCGAGTACCGGCGAAGTCGGCTGCTTTGGCAAATCGTTCGAAGAAGCGTTTTTGAAGGCGATGATCTCGGTCGGATTCCAACTTCCCAAAAAGGGTGTGCTCTTTTCGATCGGCGATCTCAAATCCAAAATCGCTTTGGTCGAAGCGGCACAGTTTTTGCAGGAGTTGGGTCTTGCTATTTTTGCGACACCGGGTACGGCGGATTTTTTCGCGGACAATAACATCATGTGTACCAAGCTGAACAAACTTTCTCTCGATAAAGATTCTGAGATCCTCAACAAGATCCGGAGTCATGAGATCGACCTCGTCATCAATATTCCCAAGAATTTCGCTCACGAAGAGATCACCGATGGCTACCGTATCCGTCGGGCCGCGATCGACAACAACATCCCGCTCGTGACGAATACCCAAGTCGCACGCGCGATCACTTTTGCCCTGCGTGATTACCCGGATATCAATACGCTCCCGGTGGTGGCGGAACATGAATATTTCTAAAACGCGAGTAATCCGAGCGGACTTTCTGCGACTGTTCGGGATGTTTCTGCCCCACAATCCGGGGATGGCTTTTTGCTTTCTGCCCGGAGCTTCTTGGCAAGCAAAGCATTCCTGAAACAAGTTCCAAGAAATCACAGAGGTCGGGAGACATTGAGGATATGATGGCGAGTATACCTGATATTTTGTGCTGAAACGGTTTGTATGTCCGCAAACAAGACTTGTTTTTTTCAGTTACGAAATCTTCTCGAGTGGAGCGACCGAGAGCGCCAACTTTTTACTCCCGACCGTATCGAAGGCAATCGTCGCCACACCGTCGTGCACTTCGATGACGCTCCCATTGCCAAAAACAGCGTGGCGCACTCGCTCGCCGGCTTCGAGTCGGTAATAATCCGCCAAGTCATCATCGAGCGCCGAGTATGCCCATCCGTCATCGACATCATTGTCCGGATTTTTCTTGTTCGGACGCGAGAGACAGCGCGCGGGGATTTCGTCCAAAAAGCGACTTGCCGGATTATAGCGTACATCACCAAATGCCATGCGGCTGTCCGTGCGTAGAATGATCAGTTTTTCCATCGCGCGCGTCATCCCCACATACATCAAACGGCGCTCTTCTTCGATCGCCTCCGGGTCGAAAAGACTGCGTGCATGCGGCAAAATGCCTTCTTCCAGTCCCGGCAAAAACACCACCGGAAACTCCAAGCCCTTGCTCGTATGCAAGGTCATGATCGTGATCCGATCTAGCGATTCGATCGAATCGGCATCCGAGATGAGGGCGACTTCTTCCAAAAATTCCGCCAAAACATTTTCCGCCTCACTCTGATCGAAGCGCTGCGCGACCGACTGCAATTCCAGAATATTCTCAAAACGCATTTCGCCTTCTTCGGTGCCGTCGCGATAAAAGGTCTCAAGATCGAATTTTTCCACGACCTGACGGATCAGTTCCGCGGGAGAGACCGAGTTTGCGACCTGGCGCAAAGCACTGATCTTATTGCCAAAACCGGCAATGGCATTTTTGGCAGCCGGTGGAACACCTTCGGCAAATTCGATATGACCGAGCACTTCACTGAGGCTCACATTGCGGTCACTTGCATACTGGCTGAGGCGCGCGATGGTGGTGGCACCGATCTTGCGTGGCGGCAGATTGATGATCCGCAGGAGCGAGACATCATCAAGCGGATTCGCGATCAACTTTAAATACGCGAGCACATCGCGGATCTCTTTGCGTGCGTAAAATTTGAGCCCACCGATGATCTGGTAGGGGAGAGCGTGGCGCATGGCGGCTTCTTCGAGCGCACGCTATTGGTCGTTGTTTCGGATCAAGATCGCAAAATCGGCATATTTGCGATGCTCCAATTCTTTCAGTCCCTCGATCGTCCGCACGATCACTTCCGCTTCTTCACGTTCGTCGCGACAGTCGATGATCTCGACGAGTTCACCCGCACCGGCGTCGGTCCACATTTTCTTCGGCACGCGGCTGACATTGTTTGCGATCACGCCATCGGCGGCATCCAAAATATTCTGGGTACTGCGATAATTCTGCTCCAATTTGATGACCCGCGCATCGGAAAAATGCTTCTGAAAATCAAGCAGATTTGTAATATCCGCCCCGCGAAAAGAATAGATCGATTGATCCGAATCACCGATCGCGCAAAGATTGCGATGATCCGCCGACAACAATTCCAAAAAGCGGAATTGGACGGCATTGGTATCCTGAAACTCATCGACCGAAACATACTGCCAGCGACGGCGATACTTTTCCAAAATCTCCGGGAAGCGCTCAAACAAGACCACGGGT
>CAZYXI010000087.1:0-4913 GCA_964651215.1 uncultured Candidatus Peribacteria bacterium | reverse complement strand
TTGAAGAAAATCAGGCACAATCTCCGAAGCTACTTTTTGTTTTGTCGCGTGCCTAACCTCTTTTCCAAACGCAAGCTCAGAGGGCGTCGTCACACGTCGCGCGGCTGGAATCAGCGCCCCCAACGATTGGAGCTTTCGAAGGGAAAACGTAAAAAGGACGGAGTCCTCAAGCGGCGACTCAAAAAAGTGTTTTCACAAGTCAGGATCGTATTCTTGCTGATCATCTTGATCGGGATGTTTTTGGGTGGAGTCGTATTTTTTTCATATTTTACCGTGCAAAGTATCCGCATTTCGCGCACGGACTTTCGGATCGATGGCGAAGATATTGCCGATTACGCTCACAAGCTCTACATCGGGAAAAACATATTTTTACAACGCCAAGAAGCGATCGAAGCGGAACTGAAGAAAACCTTCCCCGAAATCGCTGCCGTCTCTATCGAGCGTCAACTTCCCAAAACGCTCCGCCTGATCATCACCACTCATCCCGTCGCCTTCCGTTGGTCTTGTGAGCGCGTCAAAAAAACGATCTCCGAAACCGGAGATATTATCGAGAGTACGGAATCGGTCGCTTTTTTTGTCAATCAAGACGGTCGCATTACCATGGCGAACCCCGATGAGCAGGCAGCGTTTTTGATCTACGAAAAAACACCCTGTCCGAGTCAGATCGATCGCAGACAACAGATCATGAATGCCGCAACGGTGCAAGAGATCTTTACCGCAAAAGACCTGCTCGAAACCGTTCTGGGGACATCGGTCGATCGTGCCGGATATTATCGGGATGCCAAAGAGATCCATCTCATCACCGAAGATGAAGTCGCCTACTGGATCGATTTTGTGTCACCGGTCGCCGAGCAGATCGAAAAGCTGCGTATCGCGCTTACTTTGGAGCCAAAATTAAAAACTCCCCTTCAACATGTCGACCTGCGCGTACCGGAAAAAATCTTCTATGCCCCTCGTCCATGATCGGAATGTTGTTTTTGTATCTTATCGGCAGTCTCACCATGCACGGTTCGATGCAACACGCAGTTCCCTTGCATATGCACGTGAGCGCACCGACCGCTGTCATCGATACCGCTCCGCTCATTTCGGCGGATACGGCACTGGTGATGGAAGAAGACTCGGGCATCATCGTCTACGCCAAAAATCCACACAAACCGCATGCCATAGCGAGTATCACCAAATTGATGACTGCTCTCGTCATTCTCGAAAACACGGTTTTACAGCAGACCTATGTCGTTCCCTATAGCGCTACCGCTATCGAAGGCAGAAAAGCGTTTTTGCTTGCCGGAGAAGAACTCACCATCGCCGACCTCCTCCGTGCCACGCTCATCCACTCCGGGAACGATGCAGCGATCACGCTCGCAGTCGGGATGAGTGGTTCGGAAGCGGAGTTTGTCCGGCAGATGAATCTGCGTGCGTTTTATCTCGGCATGAAGGAGAGTTCGTTTGCCAATCCGCACGGACTCGATCATGCGGATAACTACTCGACCGCCTTTGATGTCGCCCTGCTCGCGAAAAAAATCCTCGAATACGACTTTGTCCGTACCACGGTGCAACGTATCAGCGCCACTATCAGCGGTGTGGATGGCGCACGCAGTTATGAGCTCGAAACCACGAACGAGCTCCTCAGCAGCAGTTTTCCCGTCTTCGGACTCAAAACGGGCACGACCGATGCCGCCGGTCAGTCCTTTGTCGGGTTGGTAAAGATCGAAGGCAAAAACTATATCATCGTCATTCTCGGCAGTCAAGATCGCTTTTTGGACACCAAAGCGCTGATCTGGGCGCTGAGGAGCAGGGGTTTGCAGAATTAAAAAAGCACCTTCGACACATAGAGAAGGCATGATTCCAAACCGCCCTCTTGTCACAAAGATGTTTACGGATTTTTTCCGGATTGGTACTTCTGGCGACTTGCGACTTATAACTGGTATCTGGAATTAAGATTCCTGCTTCCTCCCGAAAGCACACCTTTAGCAGGAATGACGCATTTATATAGGCACACTTTAAACAGGAATGACGGAGAATAAATGGGAAGTGTTTTCTTCTTCCTCTTATTGATAGGGGGGGACCAAAGGGGAAGTTCTGGTGTGCTTTTGGGTGGCTCCTCCCCTAAGTCAGGGGAGGCTCAAGTGGGGTTGAAATTCGACACAATAACAGATACTGTACTTAGTTTCTCAGTTCTACCCCCTCCAACTCCCCCTGTCCAGGGGGAGAGGAATCACAAAGCCTTCAAAAGTACTGTCTTAAATCTTACAACTTACACCTTACAACTTGCGACTTGAAAGCCCTTGCCTTTTTTGAAAATTTGCCACAAAATCGATTTGTCTTTCTCTCATTCATCCTGCTTATGACCACGACACTTATTGTCTTACAAGTCGTCATCTCGATCCTGCTGGCGATCTCGATCCTTGTCCAACAGCGCGGAGCCGGTCTCGGCTCACTTGCCGGAGGCACGTCGAGCGGTTTTCACTCCGAACGTCGCGGTGCCGAAAAACTCCTTTTCCGTCTCACGGTGATCCTGGGGGTCGCCTTTTGTCTGAATGCCTTTTTGATCCCGATCCTTACCTAAGCCAAGAATGCGTACTCGCCTTCCGCTCAGATTTTCCGGCTTCGAAAGAAAAGTCATCGCTGTCCTTGTGCTGCTTTTTTTTCTGTCGAATATCGGTATCATCCATGCCTTCTATGTCGAAAACTCCGATGTCAGGCCGAGTGTCGGCGGGACACTTATCGAAGGTATGGTCGGGAATATCGACCAACAGTACAGTTTTAATCCGCTTTTTGCCGATGGCATCGAGGAAGACGTGGTCAATCTCGTCTTCGCCGGATTGATGCGCTACGACTCGGATACCGGCGAGATCAAAGATTATATCGCGACCCATACCCTGTCGCCGGACAAAGAAGTGTACGAATTCCGTCTCCACGACAACGTGATGTGGCATGACGGCAGACCGGTAACGGCTGATGATGTGATGTTCACATATCATGAAGTCATCCAACATCCGGAGTTTACGAATATTTCGATCAAGAACGCCTTTGCCGATATTCTGGTGGAAAAAGTCGACAACATGACGGTGCGGTTTACAATCCCGGAACAACGCAAAACGTTCTTTACCAATTTTACCCTCGGAATCCTCCCTAAGCATCTCCTTATCGGGACGCCTGTTTCCGGACTCGAATTTGACAGTTTTAACCAACAGCCGATCGGCTGCGGTCCGTATCGGTTCGATGGCATCTTCCGCACTGCCGAATTCGCCGAAGTGAGGTTTTCCGCATTTCCGGATGCGTTTGGCGAACGCCCGAAGATCGATACCATCGGATTCCGCATCTTTGCCAACAAAGACCAGCTTCTCGCCAACACCGGCAAACTCGATGCCATCCGCCCCTTGCGCACGCAAGAAGCTGCAGAAGTCAATAACAACGACCGCTTTCAAGAATTCGAAGTCATCGGTCCGCGCTATGTGGCTGTCTTTTTCAACCTCAAAAACGAAAACCTGACCACCAAAAAAATCCGCCAAGCGATGCGAGCGGCGATCGATATCGATGCCATGGCAAAACGATTTGACGGAGTGCGCATCGACACGCCCTTTGTCGAACTCTGGCCGCAAGACGATGTCGTCAATACAAGCAAGACTCGCGCTGACGAGCTGATGCGTGAGGCGGGATATTTTTTCGCTTCCGAAAAAGAACCGGCTCCGCAAGAGACGATCGAGGCGGAACCCACTCCACAAGCCACTCCCGAACCGACTCCCAATCCCGCGCTCGAAACAGCGGTCTACGTGCAAGAGCCATCCGACAAAAAATGGTCGACCACTTCGACGAGCAAGTTCTACCTGATCGGCTCGACCCCCGACAACACGACCAAAGTCACGGTCAACGGGTATCAGTTGCAGCTGTTTGATCCGACGAAAGGAACTTTTTCCTATCTCGCCGACATTGCCATCGGCACGCTCCGCGAAGGCAAAAACACCTACACCGTCGAATTCCGCAACAACGCCAACGAATTACTGGACAGCGAGACCATCACTATTTTCTATTCCGCCGATCAAGCCGCACTCGATGCTGCCAGAGCGGAAATGATCCCCGCCGAAACGATCTCGCTCGAACCCGAAACGGTAGAAGTGACACCGACGATGCATGCCGCTGCCACTCCCGAACCGATCGATGATACTTATCGCATGGACGAAAACGGCAACCATATCGCTCTGACGCTGACTTTTCTTCAGTCCTTCGACTATCTCGAAGAAATCGCGGCTTCGCTCGAAGAAGAATGGGAGGCGATCGGTATCGAGACGACACTGCGCCCACTAAACGCCGATGAATTCCGCAACGCCATCCGGAGTCGGGATTACGAATTGATCCTCCTTCCCCAGCACTTGGGCTACAATCTTGATGCCTATCCGTATTTTCATCTTTCGCAAGTCGGAGAAGGCGGTTTTAATTTTTCCGAATGGAAGAATCTGAAAGCGAGTGTCTTGCTCGAGTCGATCCGCTCCACACACGATATCGAAAAGCGGAATACCGAGCTTCAGGAACTGAGTGAGATCTTTATCGATGATGTGCCGGCGATCACTCTCTTTACCCCCAATTACACCTGGTTGGTCGATGGCAAGGTCAAGAATATCGCTCTCAATCATATGGCGGTACTTCCCGATCGCTATTCGCTCGTCAACGATTTTTATATCCGTGAGGCGAGACAATTTTCGGAGGACAAGTCGGTGAGTGGATTTTTTCCTTGGTTCGGTGAACAAAACAAACGCTTCTTTTCTTTTTCTTCAGACGAATGAACGTCGTTCTCAAACAAGACATCAAAGGCCTCGGCTACAATGGTGATGTCGTCAAAGTGGCGATCGGATACTCCCGCAATTTTTTGATTCCTCGGGGGCTTGGCGCTTTTGCCACCGCGGCGGAAGTAAAAA
>CAZYXI010000086.1:0-5039 GCA_964651215.1 uncultured Candidatus Peribacteria bacterium | reverse complement strand
CCTAATCTCGATCGCCGCTATCACGAAACCGAATCGGATTTTTCGCGCAAGCAGATTGAAAAATTCATGGATATGGAGGTCTGCCCCGATTGTAAAGGTACGCGTCTCCGCAAAGAAATGCTCAGCGTGATCCTTGATGGGAAGAATATCATCGAGACGACCAAGCTTTCGGTGAGCGATGCACGGGTCTTTTTTACGGAACTGCCGGAAAATCTGAGTGAACGCGACCGCGAGATCTCGCGACTGATCTTGACCGAAATCGTCGCCCGTCTGACGTTTTTGGAAGATGTCGGACTCACCTATTTGGCATTGTCACGCACTGCGAATACGCTCTCCGGCGGAGAAGCGCAACGCATCCGCCTTGCCACCCAGATCGGGAGCAAACTCCAAGGAGTACTCTATGTCCTTGACGAACCCTCGATCGGACTCCATCAGCGTGATAACGAACGTCTCATCTCGACCTTGCGCGACTTGCAAAAAGTCGGCAACACCGTCTTGGTAGTCGAACATGACGAAGAAATGATGCGTGAAGCGGATTGGCTGCTCGAAATCGGACCACTCGCCGGGGCGAAAGGCGGAGAAGTTTTGGCATTCGGCACGCCGGCTGAACTGATGAAAAATCCCGCATCCACAACCGGAAAATATCTTTCCGGCAAAGAATCGATCGCCATTCCATCGAAGCGCCGCAAAGGCTCCGGCAACAAACTGCAAGTGATCGGTGCCAAAGAAAACAATCTCAAAGATGTGACCGTCGACATTCCGCTCGGCATGCTGATCGGCGTGACCGGTGTCTCTGGCTCCGGCAAAAGCTCGTTGGTCAACCGCATTCTCGCGCCCTATTTGCTGAATGAACTCAACCGCGCCCAACAGACGGTCGGTAATGTCGATCGCATCGATGGACTCAAATACTTGGATAAAGCCATCGTGATCGACCAATCCCCCATCGGTCGCACGCCGCGCGGCAATCCCGCCACCTATACCGGCGTCTTTACCGAGATCCGCGAATTGTTCGCCACCACGCCCGAAGCGAAACTGAGGGGTTACAAAAGCGGTCGTTTTTCGTTCAATGTCAAGGGCGGGCGCTGCGAAGCCTGTCAGGGAGACGGTATCGTCAAGATCGAAATGCATTTTTTGCCGGATATCTATGTTCCTTGCGAAATCTGCAAAGGCAAACGCTACAACAAAGAAGCTCTTGAAATCACTTGGCGCGGCAAAAATATTTCGGATGTACTGGATATGACCGTTTCGGAAGGATTGGAGTTTTTTAGCGCGATTCCGACCATCCAGCGCAAACTTGAGACCCTCGAACAAGTCGGACTCGGGTATATCAAACTCGGACAATCGGCGACAACCCTGTCGGGAGGAGAAGCGCAACGTATCAAGCTCGCCACGGAACTGAGCAAACGGAGCACCGGAAAAACCTTTTATATTCTTGATGAACCGACGACAGGACTTCATTTCGACGATATCAAAAAACTCTTGAGTGTGCTCAACGCGCTGGTCGATACCGGCAATACCGTCTTGGTGATCGAACACAATCTCGATGTCATCAAATGCTGCGACCACCTCATCGATATCGGCAAGGAAGGCGGCAATGCCGGCGGTTACATCGTCGATACCGGCTCACCGGAAGCATTGGCAAAGAACAAAGATTCGTACACGGGTGAGTTTTTGAAGAAAATGTTCGCTTCAAACGGAAAAAAGTAATATGCTGGAGCCATGAAAGTCTGGATCCTCTGCACCGAGCAGTATTTGGAGTCGCATTCCGCGTTGCGCTTTCGAGAAGAAGCAAAAAGAGAGAAGGTGGAGATAGCTTTTATGCATCCGGAAAATTTCGAAATCATCACCACCGCTGTCGAGAAGAACAAAGCGATCTATTACAATGGCAAACACATCCGTTTGCCGGATGTCTGCATTCCGCGCATGGGCGCCGATACGACCTATTTCGATCTTGCGGTGATCCGCCACCTGCGCCAATTCGGCGTACAAGTCTTAAACGGTGGCCATTCTATCGAAATCGCCAAAGACAAGCTTCATTCCCTGCAACTCTTGGCACGCTACAATTTTCCGGTGCCAAAGACACTGCTCGCCAAGTTTCCGCTTGATTTCGACGTCATCAATCGCGAATTCGAATTTCCGATCATCATCAAAACCCTTGCCGGTACCGAAGGAGATGGGATCATGATGTGCGAAAATGTCGATCAGCTCAAGGATATCAGCGGCATTTTGTCCAAATCGCCAAATCATGTCATCTTGCAGGAGTTCATCAAAGATAGTTACGGACGTGACCTGCGCGTTATCGTCATCGGCGGGAGATCGATAGGAGTCATGCTCAGAAAGGCAAAAAGCGGTTTTAAGGCGAATTTTTCCGTCGGAGGCGAAGTGACGACTTTTCCTATGTCTTCGACCATCGAGTGGCTCGCGGTGGAATCGGCGCAAGCCCTCGGGCTGGATATCGCCGGCGTCGATCTCCTCTTCGATGGAAATGAGTATCGCATTTGCGAGATCAATTCCGCGCCAGATTTTAAGGGATTCGAATTAGCGAATCCTGAGATCAATGTCCCGAAAGAGATTTTTGAGTACGCCAAGCTCCGGCTGATGCGCAAAAAAAGATAGCAACAAAGATGTAAACAACTTTCTTGGCTTAATACATCACTTTGCGCCCTTCTTTGTCGCGATGGAAGCTGCCGAAGTCTTCGAGTGCCAGGGCGTCTTCACCGCGAAAAATACAGCCGTCGCGACAGACGATCTTGTCATCGCAAGCACATTGACCACAAATACCAAAACCGCATTTCATGTAGCGTTCGATCGAAAGCTCGCTCGGGACGTGGAATTTTTGACATAATTTTGCGACCGCTTCCATCATCTTTTCCGGACCGCAGGTCTGCACGAGGTCGATATCGCCATTTTGCAATAATCCCTCCAGGGGCATAGTGACTCTGCCGTGTTCGCCGGAACTGCCGTCATCGGTGGTATGGAGCGTGCGAAAACCGGAGGCTTCGCAAATATCCAGATACATGAGCAAATTTTTTGTTCGAGCACCGATGATGATGGTGACATCACACCCTCGCTTCTTTGCCTGAGACCCCAAAAAATGGAGTGGCGCCGAACCGAACCCCCCTCCGACAAGGACGATGGTTTTGCTTTCGGCAACGGTATAAGTATTTCCGAAAGCACCGCGGATACCAACGCGATCACCGATCTGCAAAGCGCAAAAATCACGCGTAAACGGTCCGACCGCCGCGATCGCCAACTTGGTCACCTTCCCGTCATCGAATGCGACCGAAAACGGTTTTTCATCCTTATTCGGAAGCCACACGTTCACGAATTGCCCTGGCAGTGCCCCGGTCGAACGATCAAGCGTAAACAAGGCGGTATTCTCATTGAGCTGCTCTTTCGCCAAGATCGTGGTCGCCTGCGGTGAAAAAGTCGTTGTCATCAAAAGCATTCTGCCGATTTTTGCGTGAAAAAAAAAGACTTGCTCCCAAATGATGTTTTTTGCGAATATGGTGCAGAATTATTGATACGCATAACGAATGGAATCTGACGATCCCGGAAGTATATTCATCATCATCGCTTTCCTCTTGTCCCTCTCCGGATTCTTTTCCGGAGCCGAAGTCGCCCTTGTATCGACTTCTCCGGCAAAAGCACGTTCCTTTGCACAACAAAAACGCAGAGGCGGAGCTTCCGTGGTTTTTTTAAAGAACAATCCCGAGCGACTCTTGATCACCATTTTGATCGGAAACAACCTCGTCAATATTTTGATCTCGGTGCTGTCGACCGTTGCTTTCACCGCATTATTCGGAAATCAGCTGCTGGGCGTGCTGACCGGGGTCTTGACACTGCTGGTACTGATCTTTGGTGAGATCGTACCCAAGACACTCGCACAACGCTACGCCGATCGTGTGGCGCTTTTTTCCGCGCCGGTCATCTTGGTGCTTTCCAAGGTCATGTTTCCGGTCGTGTGGATCTTCGAAAAGATGCTCCATGCCTTTGGCAAGCAAAACGGCAGTGGCGAAAAGACTTTTTCCGATGAAGAACTCTTGGCACTTGCCGAAATCGGCGAAGAAGAAGGTGGACTCGAGGCGGACGAACGTGAGCGCATCGAAGGCGTGCTCGAATTCGGTGAAACGGTCGCCGAAGAAGTCATGACACCGCGACCGGACATGGATGTCTTGCCCGATACCGCGACGCTCGATGAAGCGGTGGAGTTTTTTCTGGAAAAGACACACAGTCGGATCCCCGTCTATCATGAGACCATCGATCGTATCAGCGGCATTTTGACCCTCAAAAACGTTTTGAAATACGAACAGAATTTCCCCAAAAACACCCCGCTTTCCAGCCTTCCCATCAATCTGCCGCTGACCGTACCGGTGAGTATGGCGCTCGAAGACGTACTCAAAGAGATGAAATGGCGTAAGACCCATATGGCGATCGTCATCGACGAGCATGGTGGAACAGCCGGTTTGGTGACACTCGAAGATATGCTCGAAGAAGTCTTTGGCGAAATCGAAGACGAAACCGATCGCGAAGAACTGAATATCAAAAAATTACCCGATGGCAGTTTTCTTGTCCTCGGAGGAACCGAAATCGGCGAAATCAGTGAAGAAACGGGGATCGAAATCCCCGGCGAAGAGACGATGCGCATTGCCAAAGTCGTCCTCAAAGCTCTCGGGCGCTTTCCCAAACGGGGTGAGAGCATCGAAATCACCGACTTTTTGACCGGTGTGGTGGAAAAAATGAACGGACATAAGATACACTCTATAAGACTCTTTCAAAAAAAGCGTAGTGCGAAGACAAAGTAACGATTCGGCGACCCTGGCGACTTCGGTCTTTATCGGTGCCAATCTGCTCTTGATGCTTTTTTTGGCATTCTCATGGGGAAATTCGCTCTTAAAACAAGCGAATATCGATCGTCAGATCAAGACATTCCAGCAAGAAAACGAACGTGTCGCCCAAGAAAATCGGCAACTCGAAGAGCAATTCCGCTATTTGCAGTCGCCTCAATATCGCGACAAATGGGCAAAACAGCACGAAGG
>CAZYXI010000085.1:0-5163 GCA_964651215.1 uncultured Candidatus Peribacteria bacterium | reverse complement strand
AAAGAAGCGCCGCATGGCGAGATCGAAGAATATATCCCGATCACGGGCAAGTTCTATCTCGAAGAAGAAGAACGCCCCGGACAGATGCTCGAAATCGACGAAGACCAATACGGGACTTACATCATGAATGCGCGCGATCTTTGTTTGCTCGAATACTTGCAGGATCTGATCTCCGCCGGTGTTTGCAGTCTCAAGGTCGAAGGTCGCAGCAAAACCATCTACTATGCGGCGATCACTGCGCGCGCCTATCGGATCGCGCTTGATGCGATCGCGCAAAACCGCTTTACACCCGAGTTGGTCGAAGAGTTGCTCAAAGAAGTCTTTACCACCAACAATCGCGGCTATATTCCCGGATTCCTCGTCGGTAATCCGCAACAAAAGGCGCAAGAATATGCCGAACGTCAGGGATTTTCCACACATCAGTTTGCCGGAGTCGTACGCGCTAAAGACGGCAACCGCCTTACGATCGAATGTCGCAATCGGCTCGACAAAGGCGAAAAACTCGAATTTTGTTTTGCGGACAAGGCGGACGATTTCGAGATCACTCTGGACACATTCTATAACGAAGAAGGGGAATCGATCGATCATTTTTCCGGCGGACAGGGAAACTTTTTCCTCGATATTTCCGATGAGCAAGCGGCGATCTTCGACCGGAATTTTGGCAATGACGATATTTTTTGCGTCTTGCGCAAGCGGATCTTGGCGGACGAAGACTTGCCGCGTGACGAACTGATGCAGCGGCGTACAGTCGAGCCGGTTGTGAGCGGAACCGCCAAATAATCCTTCCAGATTTTTGCAGCATAATGTTTTTGGACATCGCCCTCGGCATCGGAGGAATGCTGGTATTTTCATTTCTCACCGGAGTGGAGCCGACCTTGTCCCTGCTGCTCTTTTGCATCGGGTGTGCGCTACTCCCTGATCTGGATTTTGTCTGGCATTTTCTCAGGCGTCGTCCGATCGATCGCCATGCGCATCGGCATCGCGAACTCTTGCATGCGCCGCTGCTACTTTTGTCGCTGCTGTTCCTCCTGCTTTTTCCTTTTGGTGTGGAATACGCGATTTTGGCGACGCTTCTCACTTTTGCCCATTTTGTCCACGACAGCATCGGCATCGGTTGGGGAGTGCGTTGGCTGTTCCCATTTCGCAACGATTCATTCAAATTCTTCGAAAACGGGAGTTTCCTTGCGGTGCGAACGGCGACACAAGTCGCCGAGGCGGCGGAAGCGCGGGGAGATGATGACTGGTTCAGGAATATCTACATGCGCCCGAGCAAAACCTTACTTATGGAAATGGCGATATTGGGATTTGCAATCGGCATTCTCCTCTTTGTGCGGTGGCAGTCCTGAGTGGAAATGCGGATTTTTTCCCAAACAAATTCCTGTGATTTGACAGAATGCCAAATTGATTTTTCTCGAAAATTGTGAGACAATTACAAGAAAAATCTAACATTATGAAAATCATCTTCCAAGGTGCTGCCGGCGGTGTGACGGGTTCGAAGCATTTGCTTGAAGTCGCCGGTAAGCGCATTCTTCTTGATTGCGGCATGTATCAGGGCAAGCGCAAAGATGCCGACCGCCTCAACCGACATCTGCCGTTTGATGCACATTCGATCGACGCGGTGCTGCTTTCGCATGCGCATATCGATCATAGCGGACTCCTTCCGCTGCTTGTCAAAAACGGCTACACCAAAAAGATCTACTGCACACCGGCGACAAAAGATATTCTCTTGCCGATGCTCCTTGATGCGGCACATATCCAAGAGAGCGATGCCGAGTATTTCCTCAAAAAAAAGCACCTGCGTGACAAGGCGATCTATCCGATCGAACCGCTCTATACCACTCTCGATGCCGAGCAAACCCTCAATCTGCTCGTTCCCAAAAAGCAACAAGAGACCTTCGAGATCTTCCCGGGTGTCGAAGTCACTTTTTACAATGCCGGACATGTGCTGGGAAGCGTGCAGATCGTTATTGAAGCGGAAGGAAAAAAACTCGCTTTTACCGGAGATTACGGGAGAAGCGGTCGCAAGATCCTCAAGGACCCCGTGCCGATCCCCGAAGCCGATGCCATTATCAGCGAGTCGACCTATGGCGGACGTCTGCATCCGCCGATTCCACAGAACCGCGACAAGCTTGCCGAAGTGATCATCAAAACCGCCAAAAAAGGCGGCAAACTTATCATCCCCAGTTTTGCCCTCGAGCGTACGCAAGAGCTCCTGTATGACCTCCATGTCCTTTTTGACGAACGACGCATTCCCGAAATACCGGTCTTTGTCGACAGTCCGCTCGCCACAAAATTCACGCGGATCTTTGAAAAAAACAAAGAATCTTTTGACGAAGAAACCCGTGAATATTTTATCGGCAAGGGCAAAAATCCCTTTTCCTTTGCGCGCTTGCATCACACCGAAAGCGCCGACGAAAGTAAGGCGCTTAACGCACGCATCGGTCCGTTTATCGTGATCGCCGGCAGCGGCATGTGTGAAGGCGGTCGCATTCGGCACCATCTCCGCAATTCGCTCGCTGATCCCAAAAACACCGTTTTGTTTGTCGGGTATCAGGCGGTCGATACGCTCGGACGCAAGTTGGTCGAAGGGCATTCCGAAGTGCAGATCTTTAACGAGATCTATCACGTCAGTGCCGAAATCGAATCGATCAACGGCTATTCCGGACATGGTGACCAAAAAGACCTGATCGAAAACATCACGCGTACCGAAGGGATCTCGCGCATCTTTCTGGTCCATGGCGAACCGAGTCAGCAGGAGATCATGGCTGCCAAACTGCGTGAAGAAAACCGTCCGTGGGAGATCGTGATTCCGCGCCCGGGCGAAGAATTTACGCTCTAAAAAAGCTGCGATTTCTCTGACAAAAACAAACATGCAAAATATTTCTCAGTATTTGCTCGCACTGACATTTGGGGCGATGGTGCCTTTTATGCTCGTACTGCTGACGCATGTCTGGGTTGTGCTGGCGCAGACCTACGAGCTCAGTATTTTGCCCGCATTGCCAAAACTGGTCGCCGTGACACAAGTGGCGATGGGGTTTTTATAGGAATTGATTCATAGGCGACCTCCGCAAGTAAAAGATCCGAACTTCTCTCAACCTGCGTCACCCCTGCAATAGGTGTTGTTTTGGCGAGGAAGCAGGGGTCTCACAATCAATGGATAAATTTCAGCAAAGCTCTTCATACAAATCATTCCATTCCGGATTCTCCTTTTCGATCAGCTTGATCTTCCACTCTCGTTTCCATTTCTTGAGCTGCTTTTCCCGTTTAATCGCATCGACGACACTGCCGTGTGTTTCGTAGTAGACCAAATTCTGCACATTGAATTTTTTAGTAAATCCGTCTTCCAATTTTTCTTTGTGAGACCAAATCCGTCTGAGGAGATTTGTTGTGACGCCGACATAGAGCACACCATTTTTTTTATTTGTAAGAATATATACATAACTACAGGGAGTGTTCATGGGTTTTTTGATGATTTTTTCGCTTAGGCTAGACCCCTGTTTCCCCACCAGAATCACACCTAAGACAGAGGTGACGCAATGTGTTTCCCCTCCTTGATCACACCTTTGATCCTCCCAAGGCGGACAGGCAGGAGTGACGCAAAATTATAAAAACTCCGCGATCCTTCTTGCCGCTTCTTTCGTCGTGTCCAGATCCGGAACGAGCGCAAAGCGCACATAGTGTTCACCCGGGTTTTCGCCGCGCACGGTGTCGCTGATCCACGCGCCTGGTGTAACGACGACCGCGATCATGGGATCCAAGAGCTTTTTTGCGAAATCCACGCCGGTCATGCCATCCGGCGCACGCTGCCACAGATAGAATGTCGCGTCCGGTTCGCGGATCGGAAGTCCGGCAGCGCCAAAAGCATCAAGCAGTACTGCTTTGCGGGCGGTATATTTGGCGCGCATCTCCTCTACATGCGTTTCGTCCGAAAGTGCCGCGATCGCCGCTTCTTGCACAAAATCCGGCGTGCCGCTGTCGATGTTCGTCTTTACTTTTTTAAACGCTGCGACGATCTGCGGATCGCCGGCGACCCAGCCGACACGATAGCCGGTCATGTTTGAGCGCTTGCTGAGCGAGCCGAATGCAACCACACCTTCTTTGGTATACTCCAAGATCGAATGCGGTTTTTTCGCTTCGTCATAATAGATCTCCGTATAGCATTCGTCCGAGGCGATGATGATGTTCCATTTTTTCGCCCACGCGATTACCTCTTGCCAAAACTCCGGCGTTGCAACCGCTCCGGTCGGATTGCTCGGAGAACAGATCCACATGATCTTCGCTTTTTCGGCGACTTCGTCCGAGACTTCGTTGATATCCGGAAGAAAATTATTTTCTTCACGCAGTGCCAGCAAAAAATTCTCACCGCCGGCAAAACTTGTACCGCGCTGATAGGGCGGATAGCCGGGTGTGGGCGAAATGACATAGTCACCGCGATCGATAAACGCGAGCGGAAAATGAAACACCGCCTCTTTGCTGCCGATCGTCGAAGTGATTTCGGTCGCCGGATCGAGTTCGATGCCAAAGCGCATTTTGTGCCATTCGGCGATTTTCTTCAAAAAATCGGGAGAGCCGACATAGCTCGGATAGCCGCTGGATTTGTGCTTGTCCGCACCTTGTTTTAGCGCTTCACGGATCAATTCCGGTGTCGGGTCGATCGGATCGCCAACGCCAAAATCGATCGGCGTGATGCCGGCAGCTCTCAGTTTTTTGACTTCGTTATCGACTTCGGCGAAGGCGTAGCCGCTCAAGTCCGCAATGCGTTCGGAGAGTACGATTTCCATTGTTGCTGCATAAAATTCCATCGCATTGTGCCACTTGGATCGGGGTCTGTAAACACAAACTCTAATAGATAAAGCTGCTTCAACTCCTCATAGAAAGATGCAAAAATGGAACTATGGAAATCATAATTCTTGGAAATGGCAAAGTCGGCACAAAGATTTTCGATCTTTGTCGTCAGCTCCAAATACCTATCAAGTCAATCGTTTCGCCCAACAATCCTGCTGCAACACATAAAAAGTTATCGGATGTTGCACTTTCAGCCAAAAGTACAATTCTCGATTTCTCAACTCCCGAAAACGCTTATGAAAACATTCTCTATACTGCTCAAGCACATGCAAACTATGTCATGGTAACAACCGGAGGGACTCAACATGAAGAAGCAAT
>CAZYXI010000084.1:0-5246 GCA_964651215.1 uncultured Candidatus Peribacteria bacterium | reverse complement strand
TCATCAGGAAGTGGAAACAGTTCGATCAGATCGACCATATTTGCTTCCGTTACACTGCTGTTCATGCGAAAACCGATCCGGATATAAGCTTCGCCGATTTCGGTATATTCGCCGGTGCTAGAATCTATGGGCTTCCCCACATAACGCGGACCCATTTGGATCACCAGGCGTGGAAAGAAGATGTTTGTACTGTAAAGGTTTCCGGCGAGAGTGGTATCGAATCCCTGCTCGGTAAAAGTTCGCCTGATAAAATCCCCAAGGCGCACAAGGTGCCCGGCGGAGCCGTCTGCCTGTTGGATGATGCCCATCGGATTACGGATGCGGAGGTATTTTCCGATCGGTTCGGTGTTAGGGGTTTTTAATAATGCCCCATTTGCTGGGAATTCATCGAAATTATTGATGAGAGGATCATTAAAATCTTCTTGACAGATTACACCCGTTGGTCTTGTGAAATTCTTACTATCAGCGCATTTGGCGAGCGAGTTGACCGTGATCACTTTTGGCAGTACAGTAGTATCCGTGCTGTCGGTGATGCCTTCCAACTTCCAGCTGAGCAGCACTTTGTCTTCCGTATCGCTTCTGATAGTTTTGACATCCGTTACCGGCAAGAGCAGATCGATATACATATTCTCGAGATCGGCATTCTTCTCGGTGCCGTCGCCAAAGATGCTCCTGGTCTGACTGGCGGGAATGCCATTGGGACCATAGACTTCACCGGAAAGTGGACTGGGTTCTGGCGTGACAGCTATAACTGATCCATTGCTCCCTACGGTAATCGGCATCTTGTAATCCGTGTTATCCACCCAGAGATTAAAGGCGATCGTCTCACCCATCTTCACTTTGCGCCAGTTGCCGAGGTCTTCATTCATCGTGCCGGTTTCGACCCGACGTGGCGGAATAAACAGCGTGCGCTTGTATTCTTCAGGGGTTCCGGCAGGTAAATCTGAAATTCTCTCCGTTTCGGTTTTGGATCCGGCGCTCCAACTGCCGGTGCTCGAGTTGATCTTGTTCATCCCGACAAAACCCGGATCTCCGGCGGTCGTACCCGCTTCGCGCGTGTAACCGGTATTGCGCGCGGTCGCTTCGTAGAGAGCAGACTCGAGAGCACTTTCGGCGCCGTAGAGCGCCTTGGTGTTATCGACGATCTTGGTGGAATCGCGCAGCGAAGCCGTGATCACCTTGCTGGCGCCGGCGGCGGCGACAAACAAAAATCCGGTGATCGCGATCGAGATCATAATGGCGTTGCCTTTGCGTGAAGAGATATAGCTTTTCATCAGGGATCGGGAAAAAGAACATTCGAAATAATGCGTGACGAAATCGTGGTCTGGAGTGAAAGCGAGATGTTTTCACCGCCCGCCATGCTCCGCCGCCAAGACACACCCGGACGGGTCGTCATCAAGATCGTCACATGCGGCTGGACTTGGACATCGATCGAAGTTTCGCTAAAGGCTTTGCGCGGATCGTCGAGTGGCGAGATGTAGAATTTGAGATCGACGATATCGATGGTTTTGGGAGTAATGGGGACAAAATCGTTCAGTTCGATTTCGCTGTCGCCATCCGTCTGAAAGTCCGCCGCCGTTTCAAAATCGAGTTCGCCATCCGAATCGAGGTCATTTTCCGCCACCAACTGCAAGATGCCGAGGCGTTCGCCGCCATCGAGATTGCCATCACTTTCATCCGCCTTCCAAAAAGTCGCATAGTTTTCATCGACACTGCCGTCGCCATCATCATCGATGCCATTGTCCATGCGCCTCAAGATCGTTTTTTGAGTGCCGTCTTCCGAGATCAAATAGAGCTCGCGTTGCATGTAGCCACCGGTACCGACCGCGTCATCCGGTTCGAGCAGGGCATTCGCGGAAGGGTTATCAAAATTTCCACCAGGATCGGTGCTACCGTCATATTTATCGGCATAGGTGTCAAAATACCCTTCGTCAAAACTGTCTTCGTCAAAGCGATCGCAGGTGACACCATCGGCACCGAGATTTTCGCCGTGTTCTTCAATGCTTTCACAGGTCGGCAGGTAATAAAAGTGCCACTCGTATTCCTTGGGATCATCGCCGTAGACGACAGGGGTTTCACGTCCGAGACCGTTCGAATAGTATTCCGCATAATCGATCTGGTTTTCGCGGATCATCTCCGTCATGCGCGATACCAAAAATTGGGTTTCTTCGATCAGCATATTGCGGGCGCGTTCGCGCTTTTGTGAATTATTAAAATTGATCGTAATACCCGTGACGAGCACCAGCACCGAGGCGAAGATACCCATGGCGACCATCAGTTCTACAAATGTATAGCCTTTGGTATTGCGCTTTATGATTCCCATTCGTGGCGGTCATAGTAATCGGTCATGATCGTGCTGAGCGTAACATTGTGAGCTACGCCGCCATTGCTCCACTCGACACGTGAGACGATCAAAATGCGGTTGTCAGCGGAAGTATCACCATCAGGGAAATAACCTCCGCAGATATTGGGGTAATCAGTATCATCATAGCCGGGAGCATCGATATAGTAGATTCCGATCGAGCGACTGTAGGGAGTGTTTTCGATCGTCTCTCCCACATCTGTAGTTTGATTATGAGTATAAAAGGTCATTCCATCGACATCGGTTTTTTTGAACAATAAAAACCCACTGCTGTAATCCACCCCAGACAATATGCCAAATTTCTCTTCTGAAACCAGATTCCAAAGGAAATTGTCGGGATCAAAGTCAATAATAAATTTTTTTGGGAATTGTTTGACGTCTTTAACTGCACAGGGAATTTCGCTGACATTAGCATATTCTGGAGGCAGAGTGTCTCCTTCGTACGGATTCCAGGGATGCAGATTTTGTCCGCTCGTTGGTTCACACTCAATATCTGCGCCGTCTCCCAAAATAAAATTTTCATTGACATCCGGCCAATAGTTCCAGCACTCGCGCAGATTCGACGAATACACAAGCCAGTTGGTATCGCGCATGTTATGCATCATCTCTAGTCCTTCTTGGGCGAGATTGGTGGCGATCAGGCGATGCATCTGCGTATCGTTGGCGCGCATGGCGCCGATGATCAGCGAAAGCGCACCCGTCAATCCCGACGAGAGGATAAACATTGCGGCGATCACTTGCAAAAGTGCCGAACCCTTGCGCCGAAGGAGGAATCGTTTCGTCATCATTGGCAGGTTTCCGCAGAGATCGCTTCGACATAGCGCGAGACTCGATTGAGGCAGATCAGGCGCGTGATATTGCCATAGCGAAAGAACACTTCGGCGCTTGTCAGGTCGTGCGAAGCATCATTGTCGTTGATCGTCATTTCGGCATCGGGAGCCACAAATAGGACAGTTAGCTCTGTTGTATCGATACCGCCCGTATTGGGTGAATGATTGCGAAACGTCGTCGCCCAGTGGGCGTTGATCGTCCTTTGGCTGATCTGACTGTCACTCCCTTCGGTATAGATGCCGTCAGGCGTCGGATTTATTCCATCGCTGTCATCGACAAATTCCGTCAGGGTAATGGTGTTGTTCGCCGAATCGACATCAAGGTGGACACCAAAACCGCCTTCGGGAGCAACCGGATTCAAGTCTTCGTCCAGCCCGAAAGTCCGACTACTGATCGCGCCGGTACGCGCGCTGCGCATTGCTGCCAACACTTCTTCGATCGCATTGATAAAGTTTTCATGCTTTTGGCGTTGTACGGTGGTTTCGCTTTGTGCCAAAAACGCGAGACCGAGCATCGCCATGATCGCCATCGAGACGATCAATTCGATCAGCGTAAACCCTCGAGTCTTTGATACCAGTATCAGACGAGAGCCGGATGATTTTGATATGTGTTTCAAATGTTTGTATCAAAGTATGTTTCGGTTTGTTCCTTCGGAAAATCCAACGTAAGCTGACCGTCATTCGGGAGACCGGTTTTTGGTGTTTGGATTTTTGTCTTTCTATCATTAGAATAATAGCATACTGCTACGATTTTGTCAAAAACCAGCGGATGAGCGATTCGGCATCGTCGAGCCCTTCCGGCGCTTCTGCAAAACGCTTGATGATATCGCTTTTTTTCCAGCCGAGTCCTTCGAGGGCGGAAACGGCATCATCGCGGATACCATCCGCTTTGGAAGAGGCGGCACGGAGATGAGCGGATTCGACATGACCGATTTTTTCTCGTAATTCGATGATGGCGCGTTCGGCGGTTTTTTTGCCGATGCCTTTGATCGAGGTCAAAAACGGAATATCTTCCGCCACGAGCGCGTTGCGGATGGCATCGCCGCCGGCAGATAAGATTTCGAGTCCGCTTTTGGGACCGATACCCGAGACACTGATCAGGAGCCGAAATAAGCGCAAATCGGCTTCTTCGGCGAAACCGAACAGCGAGAGGTCGTCTTCGCGCACGTGCAAATGGGTGTGGAGGTCGATTTTTGCTCCCACTTTTGCTTCGGCAATGACCGGACGAGGGCATGCCACGCGCAGGCGAAAAAATCCGCTTGTGACGACAAGGGCGTTTTCTTCGATCGTTGCGACGGTTCCCGTGATTCCGGCAAGCATGCGTTTTTTAAAACATCAAGTTGGGCACAGTCTGCCGTTTTGTCGTCAAAAAGTCATGACAAACATGGCGATGTTTCGCGGATGACAAAATCAGATTGACAGAAACCGGAATCATGATGCCGGCAAAATATCATTGTCTTGAGTTCCCAGACGTATTTTTTTGCTTTCCACTTCGCGCGCAACAAACTTTGGTTGTCAAGCATGTGTTGACAACTCTGAGGAAATTTCCAAAATAAGCTATGATATTTTTTTTGAATTATGCCACTTGAGAGTCTCAAAGCACCCAATCCAGATATTATTTCACGCGTTACCGCTGCAAAAGCACTCCTTCCTGAAGATATTGTCTACATTGACTCAACTGCAGGCGTAGTCGGTGATCCGGAATCGGGAAAGACTTATGTGCCAAGATTTTATAGGCAAGCCGATGCTACAGTAGTAGAAGAAGTTCCAGGAAATGGGTACAATTTTGCCGGTAACCAGTCATTTCTCACTCGTACGGCAAAAATGATTTTCGGAAATGATGCTGATCTTTCCAGAATCGGGAAATGGCCGGCCTCGGGTGGATCACATGCCATTGCACTTGGAAATACCTTGCTCGCAAAGGGAAATCAAGGAGGTATTCCTCATGAGGTTCTGGTCGGCACACCGACTTGGCCGGGGCACAAAGGCTTGATCGAAAGAGCCGGAAACACGGTCACTCCCTATCGATACCTCGATGAGTATGGTGAATTCAA
>CAZYXI010000083.1:0-5272 GCA_964651215.1 uncultured Candidatus Peribacteria bacterium | reverse complement strand
GCGTGCGCCCCTTCGGCTGGCCCGCGTTCGTCCACAGGTCCCACGGCTGGAGGTTCATGAGCGATTCGGCGAAGAGGGCGCCGACGTCGGCGTCATTCGGATACGCCTTCCATGCCGACTCCATCGCTGCGGCATACGCCTCGTCAAGCGGGCGGCGACTCTCCGGGGCCGGCCACTCGTAGCGCTTCGCCAGCGCATCGATGAGCGCCTGCTCGACAGGGGCGGCGAAGTGGCGGCGCTTCACCGCTTCCTGCGTCGCCTCGTGGGCGAGGCGCGACTGCTCCTCGGTCATCACGGGGTTGTTGATGTGCAGGCCATAGGCATAGCCGACGCCCCACCACGCCATGGCGCAGTTGGGATCGATCTCTGCGGCCTTGCGGAACGTGCGGATCGCCTCATCGTGATTGAAAAGCCGGACATCAAAGCCCGCGAAGAGATCCTTGCTGTCCATGCCAAAGACAAGCCGCTGGCGAAAGATATCGACCTCAATCAGATCGCCCGCATCACGGTCGGCTTTAGCGGTGCGGATCTGGAGAATCTGATGAACGAAGCGGCGATCCTTGCCGCACGCGAAAATCGCAAAGAAATCACTCAAGACGACCTCAGTCGCTCGGTGGAAAAAGTCTCGCTCGGACCGGAGCGCAAAAGCATGGTGATGAAAAAAGAGCAGAAGCAAAAGACCGCCTATCACGAAGCCGGTCATGCCATGATGGCGTACCTCCTCCCCTATGCCGATCCCGTTCACAAAGTCACGATCGTCTCGCGCGGCATGGCGCTCGGCGTCACCTGGATGATGCCGGAAGAAGATCTCTATTCGAAATCGAAGTCAAAATTCCTCGATGAGATCTGTGTCGCCATGGGTGGTTATGCGGCGGAAGTGATCGTCTACGGCGAAAATGAGACCGGAGTGAGCAACGACCTGCGGCAAGCGACTTTTCTTGCGCGATCGATGGCGACACGCTACGGGATGAGTGATTTGGGTCCGGTAAGTTACGCCGACGCCGAAGACCACGCCGGTTTCGAGTACATGGGACTCAAAGGAATCTCCGAAGAGTACTCGACCAAGATCGATGCCTTTGTCCAAAAGACGACGAAAGAATGCCTGCAAAAATCGATCGACACGCTCAAAAAACACAAGGATATTATGGAGGCGATCGTCGCAGAACTGATGAAAAAAGAGACCATCGACAAGAAAGAGTTTGAAGCGTTTTTCGAGAAGAAAAAAGTCACTCCCAAAAAAACGCCGCTCGAGCAATAAGCTCCTGTGAAGAAAACAGTGAAGAAGAAGGGTGATTCATAGGAAGTAAATGAGATTGACAAAAGTTATTTTATACAATATTTTGTAATAGATTTTTATTTGTGAGTATGCCGGTAAAACCATTTACAGAAAGAATGGATGCAGGTTGGACAAAAATTAATGAGATAAGTCACGCAATTGTAAGCGGGAAATTTGGCGCTGTGTGGCATGTCGATCAGGTCGGATCAGATGAGAAAATCCTCTATGACCAAATTCTAAGACTGGAAAATCCTGGTTCGGTCTTTTTGCCGGTGGCGAGGGATTGGGTTTCGAAAACTGGAGAACTGAACCCAGATTATGCAAAGAATAAAGATGGTAGTTTGATTACATATAGAAATCATGATGTCGAATCAGTATTTGGTTTGCAATCAGTATTGCGACCACAAGCCGAAGACCAAGATACATTTAATGGGCTGGTGCATGAATATTTCAAACTTGTAAGTAAACTTCAAGATGGCGATACGTCAATAACTCCGCGGCAACTGCAAAATCGTATCGCTGAAATATGTAGATTATTGGGGAGAGTGTCTCATGAAATTCCGCGTGGCTTTGCAAAACCGGACCAAGATCCAACTGGGCGAGCGACAGATGAGGTAAGGCAGCAAACTGGTAGTACTGTGAAAAGAATATGGAAGATCGGGAGCATGAATGATAATAATGCCCAAACCGGGCAGATGACTGATGTATTCGCTGGAGAAATCGACACAAATACAAGTCCTGAGCATGATGGCAGATTGGATGAACGTCAAAAAAGAAAACTAAGCGGTTTACAAGGGCATACAAAAGGTCAGATCGATGACATGAGTGCTTAAGGTAAAATATATGATGGGTGTACCCTTGCTGCAATACAGATGTTTGAAGCAGATGATAGACGAAAATATCGCCAGGTGAAATACAATGAGTACAATGAAAATATTCTAAATTCATGATAAGTCCCCCTTGCTTGTCCAAGTCTTGTTTCATCGTGAGAACGAATAAGAAGATAGTAATTTTGATATGTGTGAACCAAGGTTGACTTGGACGCGCCACAGGAATCCACTCTCATCAAAATTGCTTCTCTGAGATTTTTAAATTGTCTTGCGATCCGCTCAGAACGCCGGAAGAGGAGGCTGGCAAAAAGCACCTCGATAAGTTTTAAATCACCCACCCCCTTCTATTGCAGGAGAGGAGTCAAAACGATTTGCCCTATTTTTTAACCCCTGTTTCAAGTGTGATACCAAAGGTGAAGGAGGGGCGTTCCAAGGAAATTTCATGAAAAAACCGGAAAATTGTGCAAAGATGCCGACAAAGTTTCTTTTCTCTTCTCATGGACAACTTTTCGATATGGATGATCATCGGATTTTTACTCGCAGCTTATTCTGTGATCGGTAACGACAGTGTCCAGACGTTGGGTACATTTATCTCCTCGAACCGCAAAGTAAAATGGCAGTACCTCTGGATCTTTATCTCCGCGATTCTGATCTTGACGATCAGTTACAGTTGGTTTGTCAACAATGGCGATATCGCTTCCGGTCGCCTCAATGAGATCCCGTTTATCGAAATCAAATGGTATCACGCCATGGCACCGTTGGCATTGGTGATTCTGACGCGGATCGGCATCCCCGTCTCCACCTCGCTCTTGGTACTGAGTGTGTTCGCTTCGAGTCTCGTCTTTGAAAAAATCCTTCTCAAATCCGCCGTTGGCTATGGCTTGGCGGCGCTCTTGGCATATATCCTCTGGATCGTGATTTCGCGCTGGGACAAACACGGCAAGGACATCGATCAAAAACATGCAATGAAATGGCGGATCATGCAATGGTGCGCGACCGGCTTTTTGTGGTTCAGTTGGCTCAGTCATGATGTCGCGAATATCGCCGTTTTCTTGCCGCGCGAACTGTCTTTTGTGCAGCTGCTATTGGTGTTGGCGGTGTTTGTCTTCGGTCTTTCGTACATCTTTTGGGATCAAGGCGGCAAGATCCAAAAGATCGTGCTCTCAAAATCGAATACCGCTTACGTCCGGAGCGCAACTTTTATCGATCTGTTTTACGCGTTTATTCTCATCTACCTCAAAGAAGTCAACGATATTCCCATGAGTACCACTTGGGTCTTTGTGGGCCTGTTGTCCGGTCGCGAACTCGCGATTGCGACGATGACTGCCGGGTACAAACCAAAAGATGTTTTTCCTTTGGTCGGAAAAGACATGCTCAAACTGATGTTCGGATTGGGGGTTTCGATCGCGATTGCCCTTGGTATCCAAAACATCGATAAGATCGCCGCTTATTTTTGAGGACTTCGCTTTTGCAAAATGAGACGGTGACAAGGGCAAAAAAAAATGCAATACTATGAGACGTATTTTTGTGGAGCGATATGAAAATCCTTGTTGTCGGAAACGGAGCTCGTGAACATGCCATCTGCGAAGCCCTTGCTCGCAGCGGCAAAAAGCCCGAGATCATCAATTTCGCCACTGCGCGCAATCCCGGCATTGCGAAATATGCCGCCAAGATCGAAATCGGCGATACTCTTGATATGAACGCGCTCAAAGCATTTGCCGATGCCGAAAAACCCAATTTTGCCATCATCGGTCCGGACGATCCGATCGGTGTCGGTGCCGCCGATGCCCTCCTCGATATCGGCATCAAAAGCGTTGCGCCGCTCCGTAGCCTTGCCCGCCTCGAAAGCTCCAAGACTTATGCACGCAATCTTTTGAACAAATATGAGATTGCCGGCAACCCAAAGCACAAGGCGTTTTTTGACGAAAACGGCATGGAAGAGTTTGCCAAAGAATGCGGCGAATTTGTCGTAAAATACGATGGACTGCTGGGAGGAAAAGGTGTTCAGGTGCAAGGCGACCATTTTCAGACACTCGAAGAAGGTCTCGCATTTGCGAAAGATTATTTGCAAAAATCCGGCAAAGTCTTGATCGAAGAAAAACTGCTCGGACAAGAATTCTCGCTCCTCTTTTTTGTCGATGGCGAAAGTGTCGTGCCGATGCCGCTCGTACAAGACAACAAGCGCGCTTTTGTCGATGACAAGGGTCCGAACACCGGCGGAATGGGAAGCATCTCCGATGCCGATCATCTCCTTCCGTTTGTGACCAAAGAAGATCTGACCGCTGCCAAAGAGATCGCCGTCAAAACGATCGGGGCTTTGCAAGCCGAGTGCAACGAAAAATACAAAGGCATCTTGTTTGGCGGCTTTATGATCACTAAAAACGGCATCCGATTGATCGAGTTCAACGCCCGCTTCGGTGATCCCGAAGTCCTTAATCTGCTGCCGCTGCTTGCGACGGATTTTGTCGAGATCTGCCAAGCGATCATCGATGGCAAATTGGGCGATCTCAACATCGAATTCTTAGAGCAAGCTTCCGTTTGCAAATACATCGTCCCGAACGGATATCCCACCGATCCGGTCAAGGATGTCGCGATCGAGATCGATTCCACCAAACTGCCGGACGAAGCGCGCCTCTATTACGCAAGTGTCGATGCGACCGATCGAGGATTGATGCTCAAGGGCTCGCGTGCCATCGCCGTCGTCGGAATCGCCGACACGCTTCCCGAGGCGCAGTATATCGCCGAAGAAGCGACCAAGGCGGTCACAGGTCCCGTCTTCCATCGTGAAGACATCGGCACAAGTCGCCTGCTTGCCGAACGCGTTGCGATGATGCGACTTCTCAGAAGCATGTAAACCTTTTTGGTAGCATCTCGAATGCTCTCGAAGGAGGGAAGGAACAATCCCAACTGTCACATTTCAGATTGCAAATTGAAGAAGTCCGTCCTCATTTTTCACGGCACGGAAGGCTATCCCGAAGAAAATTGGTTTCCGTGGCTCAAGCGCGAACTCGAGCAAGAAGACTACCAAGTGCTTGTGCCGGATTTTCCTTCACCGCCGATCGTACCGGCAAAAATTGCGGAATGGTACGAAGTCTTTGAAGAGTATCGCCCTTACTTGAGCGAAGATTCGATTTTGATCGGACACAGCTTGGGCGGCATTTTTGCG
>CAZYXI010000082.1:0-5347 GCA_964651215.1 uncultured Candidatus Peribacteria bacterium | reverse complement strand
CGGGCGTTCTTGACTCAGACGAAAGCCGAATCGAATGGGAAGACAACATGCCACCGATGAATGCGATGAGTACTGATCAAATGGTAGAATGGAGGATTATCGATGAGACTGACCCACAAAATCCCAAAACGAATGTTGAGATGAGCGAAGATTGGGTTTTTGAAAAAGATCAGCTCGTCAAGATCGAGATTTTTAATGATCCCGATTCGATGCATCCGATGCAACACCCGATTCATTTTCATGGGCAACGCTTTGTGGTGCTCACACGTGACGGTATTCCTAACGAAAATCTCCAATGGAAAGACACCGTCTTGATCCGGAATGGAGAAACTATCCAGATTCTGCTTGAGACTTCTAATCCCGGAAATTGGATCGCTCATTGTCATGTTGCCGAGCATATGCATGCCGGTATGATGTTTAACTTTCGCGTTCAGTAGATTTTTTCTTTTTTTGCTTTCATGAAAATCTTTCTAAGGAATCTCCTCCTCCTGCCCCTCCTTGTAGTTTTGGCAGGGTGTGCAGCACCAGATACGTCCGAATCACCTACATCTTCTGGTGTCGATAAAACTAATGCTAGCAGCGGCGTGATTACCATCGCTCAGAACAATATCGACCTTGGCGAAATTCCGATCGAAGGTGGCGATGTCGAAGCGACTTTTACTTTTACCAATAATGGAGAAGAAGCCGTAACGCTGCTAAGCGGAGAAACGAGTTGTATGTGTACCGAAGCGGTTATTACGTCATCTGATGGTGACATTTCACCGCGCATCAAAATGGCGGGACATGGTGCAATCGCAAAGCTTGATCAAGTGATACTGCCCGGCGAACAGGCAACACTTGTAGCGACCTTTGACCCAATGGCACACGGACCAAATGCGCTTGGTCAGGTCAAGCGCGATGTGATTGTGCAGACTGATTCGCAAACTACACCTCAGCTGCGGTTCTCTTTTCGAGGGGATGTGATTGGAGGTTCGCAAAAGTCCACGATTGCTTCTCCGATGCCCACGGATGAAGTGAACACCGAATTATTTGCTTTTGCCGAGACTTCCCATGATTTTGGTACCATCAAGCAATCCGGCGGCAAGGTTTCACACGATTTTGCCTTTGTCTACAACGGAAACGAATCGCTCAAAATCACCGGTGTGCCGACCAGTTGTGCATGCACGAGTGCAAAAGTAACGCCGACCGATTTGAATCCCGGAGACAGCGGTATACTCACTGTTACGTTTAATCCAAACCTGCACGAGGAGCCGGAGGGAAAATTCTTCAAAACGGTTTCGCTGCTGACAGAACCTGCATTGGCGGAAATTCCCGAAGTAAAAATCTGGACTGAAATCGATCTTGATTTGGGATCCGAGGCCTTTGAGCTGAAAGCTCGACACGATGAAGATGAGGAAGAGGCGCATCAAGAGCCAGAATATACTTCGATCACCCCAGCAGTATTTGCAACTATGCTCGAGCAAAAAGATTTTGTGCTGATCGATACCCATATTCCCGAACAAGAACACATTGCAGGTACGGATGCGTTTATTCCCTATGACACAATCTTGGAATCAGCCGAACTTCCTGCCGACAAAAACACCAAAATCGTACTTTATTGTCGCAGTGGTAGCATGAGTCGCGCGGCAGCGTACCAACTGGCCGAAGAAGGTTACAAAAATGTCTATGATCTGGTCGGCGGCAAAATCGCCTATGATGATTTTGTCGCAGAATAACTTCAATCGCTGAGGTGGTTATTGCTTAATAGCCACCTCGGTCACTCGAAACTTATTGCGAGCTTTCTATGAAACCATCTTTACTCGTTTCCATCGGCACAAAAAAAGCATTGGCGGATGCCTTTCAACTCGCGGTCAATATTTTAATCGCGTTTACGATTGTGGTACTCATTTTGTTTGTCGGGCAAAAGATCTACACGCTTTTCTTCTTCCCCACCCAGCAACATTTTATCCATGATCTGGTATTTTTATTGGTGCTTGTAAAAATTTTTCGTCTGCTATTGTCCTATTTTAAGCACCATCGCATCAGTATTCAGTATGTTGTCGAAATCTCGATTATCGCTCCTGCCATTGAGTTGGTGTTTGCGAGCGATCTCCATTCGCCCTTTGTGCTCGGGGTATTTCTCTTATATTCCCTTGCAAACCTGATGATTTATATTTTCTTTTACGACAGGCTAGTGCGTATTTCTGCTTAACTCCCTCATCATGAATCACTCCCACTCGGCACACTCCATGCAGATAGTCCAACTTCACATCAACGGCATGAGCTGCTCGTCTCGTGTCATACTCATCGAAAAAGCTCTCAGTTCTCTTGCAGGCGCTGAGCAAGTAGTGGTCAACTTTGCGACAGAAAATGCAGCAGTTACTTTTGACTCCGACAAAGTGACGGTGGATGATCTTGTCATCGCGGTCAAAAAAGTCGGTTACGAGGCGATCCTTGTCACAGATTCCCCGCAAAATCATCATCAGATGGAGCATGTTGCCGGCGAAGATCATTCTGCCCATGCCGCAGCAGAATCCGGCTCGCAAATCAATTCACGCTTACAAAAATTGGGTGTTGCTTTTGTCTTGAGCATCATCATCTTGCTCCTGTCTTTTGTCTTTCCGATGCGGTTTGGCATGGAAGTGATGATGATTCTCTCTCTCGTGATACTTGCCTATAGCGGGCGCGAATTTTTTACCCGCGGCATCCCCGGACTGCTCAAAGGGCAACCGGGCATGGACACACTCGTCGCATTGGGGGTAGGCGCCGCTTTTTTGTATTCCACCTATATCACCCTCTTTACCAGGGGAGAGGAAGAATATTTTATGGATGTGGCGATTATTACTACTTTTATTCTGCTCGGTCGGTATCTCGAGGCGCGAGCAAAGGGAAGTGCGAGCCAGGCAATTAAAAAACTCTTGCAGCTTTCGGCAAAAGAGGCACACAAGATTATGGCAGATAACAGCACCAAAGATATTCCTCTCGACCAGGTGCAAGTCGAAGACCTGCTGCGCGTCAAACCCGGCGAAAAAATTCCTGTTGATGGCGTAATCGAAGAAGGCAATGCCACGATAGACGAGGCAATGGTTACCGGCGAGAGTATTCCGGTCGACAAAGAGCAGGGCGATACGGTGATCGGCGCGACGATCAACGGCAATACGACTTTTACGATGCGTGCCGAAAAAGTCGGTTCCCAAACTATGCTGGCACAAATCGTTACCATGGTGCAAGAAGCGCAAATGTCAAAAGCCCCGATTCAAAAGCTGGTTGATATTGTATCCGGCTATTTTGTGTGGGGAGTCGTGCTGGTCGCGACGGCGACATTCTTGATTTGGTGGCTGATAGTTGGCGTTGAGATCGCAACAGCGCTCCTGATTACGGTATCAGTTTTAATCATCGCTTGTCCGTGTGCGCTTGGGCTTGCGACACCAATTTCAATCGTGGTTGGTTCGGGCAAGGGGGCAACAATGGGTATTCTGATCAAAAAAGCGGAAAGTCTTGAGAAGGCTCACAAAATCACAGCGATCGTTTTTGACAAAACAGGTACAATTACTAAAGGTGAACCGGCGGTGCAAGAGTTTGGACATTTGGCAGAAAACAAAGAAGAAGTCCTCTCGCTCGCGCTTGCACTCGAGCAGAATTCCGAACATCCACTTGCCAAAAGCATCATTCGCTTTGCAAAAGAGCAAAAGGGGGTAAAGCCGCTACGAATCACAGAATTTGCGGCGATTCCCGGTAAAGGTGTGCGCGGTACGATCAACGGCAAAACCTATGTTCTGGGTGGTGCGCGGTATCTCAATGAGCTTGACTTACTCGATACCGACACTCAACAACAAATCGCCATTTGGCAAGAAAAAGGCTATACCGTCTTGATTGTGGCGGATGAAACGAAGGCACTTGGTATCTTTGGTGTCCAAGATGGGGTCAAAGAAAATTCGCAAGCCGCCATCGAGCTCCTCAAGCAACGTGGTATTCGGACTATTATGCTTACCGGTGACAATCAAAAAGTAGCTGATCATATTGCCGCGACAGTCGGAATCGATGAGGTGCATGCGGAGATGACTCCTGACCAAAAACTCCAGATCATCAAGGATCTCCAAAGCGAGCGCTACTTTGTGGCGATGGTCGGTGATGGTATCAACGACAGTCCGGCGTTGGCACAAGCCAATGTCGGTATCGCTATGGGGACTGGAACCGATATTGCCATGGAAGCGGGGGATATCGTTTTAATCAAAGGTGATCTAATGAAAGCCGTTGAGGCAATCGAACTCTCGCGTGCGACTTTGCGCAATATCAAGCAGAATTTGTTTTGGGCATTCTTTTATAATTCGGTCGGGATTCCCGTGGCGGCTTTTGGACTGCTAAGCCCGGCATTTTCGGCGGCAGCCATGGCATTTTCTTCTATATCGGTGGTACTCAATGCGCTTCGCCTCAAGTTCTTTAAGGGTAAAGTGTATCAATAAAGCGTTTCTTTTGCTGTTATGTGAGGGTTTTCAGGTCAAGCATTCTCGGACAGTGACTTTGTATTCACCGAAACCACTTCTTTGCGCTCTCACGCCGATGCGGACAGCCGGGCCAACAGCAAGGTCTTTTCTTGCCATTCTGCAAGTCGCTGACAAGACGATCGATATGTCCTTCGCGCGTTTCCGCTTTTTTGACGATGATCACCCAGCAGATCCACTCGTTGCGCGCGAGCGGCGTCAGACCGTTCCAAATCTCGAGCAGATCGGGATTCGCAACAAGGGCTTGCTTGAGGTCTGCCGGAACCTCGTGGACGACGCCTTGGGCGATCAATGGTTTGTCCATATGCAAGGGAAAATGCGAATACAAGGATGACTTCATATTCATTATTTCGGAATTATCAGATTTTTGTCACCCAAAAAATTTCTTCTCGCTGATGGAATCTCAGCGATTGCTCTATACATCTTTCTGTGCTTCATATTCGATGGGAGGGACTATTGAAAAGGATTATTGTTTTCATCCAAAAAATCACACCTGCGATCCTCCTAATGCGGACAGGCAGGAATGAGGCAGTATGGATCATGCAGCGACCAAATCCGGCTTTTTGGCTGGCGCTCCCGTGCTTTCTTTTGTCACCAATTCTCCCTCCAAAAAAAATGTTCTTGCGCCGGTCACCTTGACGTCCACGATTTCTCCGACAAATTCTGCGCCGCGTTTGCCCACGACAAAGTCGATGATCTTGCTTTCGTTCGTATGCCCTTGCGCGATTCCGGTTTCCTCATCCACGCGATCGACAAGCACCTCGACCGTTCTGCCGATATCGCGCAGATTGCTTGCTTTTGAGCTTTTTTTGAGCACTTCGTTCAGCTCGTGATAGCGGCGTTTTTTCTCTTCGAGCGGAATATCG
>CAZYXI010000081.1:2976-5386 GCA_964651215.1 uncultured Candidatus Peribacteria bacterium | reverse complement strand
GATGAAAAACAATTGGAAATGGAAGCGCGTGATAGGAGTTTATCAAATTCTTGGTGGTGCACTCGGACTCGGAGTAATAGCGACCTTTATTCCGGATTCGATACAACAATTCGTTCATCTTGAAAAACTCCACCATAAAATCTTTCTGATTCTAATTGTATTATATGTTTTTGGAGTATATTTATTAACATTTTTAGCAGGTTTATTGTTATGGGAAAGGAATCAAAAAGGAGTGATACCTTCAATAATTGTACAGACAATACAGATTCCCAGATTTACGATTGCAGGCTTTACCTATGTTATTGTTGCGGGCTTAGAAGTGTATCCACAATTTAGTAATTCCTCGATGAGTGCAATGTCTTACTTCGGTAGTCACTTCCGAATCCACTACACTCCTGGGGGTGCAGACTATATGATTGGAGTGAACATCCTAGCGCTTATTATGTTAATTTACTTGGTCAAAGATTATAAGAAAAATAAGAGAAATAAAAATGAATGCGCATTGGAAGTTAAAAATGAGCAACTCTCCTGAATTGCTCGACTTCGCCAGAACGGGTGTCCCAATAGAACACCCGTTTCGAAACGTTTGGTAAGGGGCAAATACAGAATTGAATACTTGTTTATGTCTGGATTGCGTCGTCGTCCGCCCTAGGCGGACTCCTCGCAACGACCCGCCACGGCGGGGCTTCGCTTCGGGATTATGAGTTTTGAGCACAAAACAAGGATGCTGGAGATAATATCGGAATCGTCAGATTCCGTCTTTGCGAGGGAGGTACGACCGAAGCAATCCAGAGAAACATAAACAGTCTCGGAATGATGAAAGTCGCTCATACGGCACGGCCATCATGCGAGAGAAGGTGTCGGGCAAAAAATGTGTGTTTTTTTGTGCAATATTCTATAATTGATCAGTTTTTTTCTAAACTCTATGAAAACTTTTTCCACACTTGTTTTCGCGCTCCTCTTTACAGTGGCATTAAGCG
This sequence comes from uncultured Candidatus Peribacteria bacterium, assembly GCA_964651215.1. GTDB lineage: Bacteria > Patescibacteriota > Gracilibacteria > CAIRYL01 > JBGSOV01. The sequence continues at coordinate 4,406 of CAZYXI010000081.1, read as the reverse complement.
CGTGCACGCAAACTCCAGATTCCGAACCCGAAAACACGAATACAATGACCGAAGCTGAGGCGCGAGCGATAGCGGAAGATATCTGCATCAGTGCAGGCGAATCTCTGTCTGATGGCCAGTATAATGCGACAACACGAACATGGTGGTTTGATGCTCAGCTTTCCGACAAAAAGGAGGGATGTAATCCCGCCTGCGTAGTATTTGTAGACACGGGGGCAGCGGAGATCAACTGGCGCTGTACCGGACTCCTTATGCAGGAGGATTCTACACCGCAAGTCGCACTAGAACTCCTGTTTCAAGAGAAATATCCGGAGTATGCTGATACCTTGGTCGTGAATATCAATCAGGCGACCCCCGACCACGTCAGGGGCGATATTATTTTTGAAACCGGCGCTCCGGGAGGGATTTTTCTTGCGACAAAAAGCGATGGTAAATGGCGAATCGTCTTCGATGGCAATGGTTCTATTGCATGCGACCTGGCGGAATACGACTTTCCTAAAGAAATGCTTAGCGATTGCGCTGAGTAAGCAGACAAAGGCGCGAGTTAGATTTGATTCTTGCCCATAAGAAGGAGCAACTCTCCCGAGTTGCTCTTCTCTCTTATTGAAACAAAATCACCAATGCCCACCTAAGAAAGCGTCAGATTCCGTCTTTGCGAGGGAGATACGACCGAAGCAATCTAGGCAAAAAAATAACTTCGCCAGAAATAACGACTTTCAAGCTACAATCTTGAAAGATTTTAAGTGAATCTCTCAGCTCTGCACCGATTCCGGTCAAGCCGGAATGACTCTATCTCCAGAAGGACAAAATCTCTCAAACAGGGAACATTTGGAAAGCCAGACTGGCAATAAAAATCGTCGGATGATTCTCTTGATTTGTTTTTGCAACAGGCTACACTCATGGCGCTTTTTTTGACATCCATGCTTGAAAATATGATCACAGCTACGGAAATACGGTTCGCCTTCGATCTGCTATTTGCCATCGTCGCCGGAGGATTGATCGGCGTGGAGCGCGAATTGCGAGGAAAAGACGCCGGCATCAGCACTCATATTTTTGTGATTTTGGGAGCGATGCTGTTCACATTTATGTCAGCAAGTGTCGATCCGGCTTCCGAGTCGCGCATTGCCGCACAAGTGGTATCGGGGATCGGATTTTTGGGCGCCGGCTTGATCCTAAAAGAAAGCACAAGTGTGAAAAATCTGACTACCGCAGCGAGTATATGGTTTGCCGGTGCGATCGGTATGGCGATCGGGTTTGAATACTATTTGATCGCTGCAATGGCTACGGTCGCTGCGATCTTTATTCCTCGTATCCCGCACGCCAAACACAAAAAAGTGCGCTCAGAGCAAGGAGAAACGAAATAAGACGAGCAAGGGGTAGGTATATTTTCACCTTCACGTTCTTGGATCAGGAACTGTTACGACTAAGAA
>CAZYXI010000081.1:0-2876 GCA_964651215.1 uncultured Candidatus Peribacteria bacterium | reverse complement strand
GGTAGGTATATTTTCACCTTCACGTTCTTGGATCAGGAACTGTTACGACTAAGAAGGAGCAACTCTCCCGAGTTGCTCCATACTTTTTTTATCTGGATTACCTCGCTTCGCTCGCAACAAACCATCACGGCGGGGCTTTGATCATACAATCAACACCGCTCCACAAACGCCGCATGCACGCGCGTATCGTCAGAAAGTTCCGGATGGAATGCGGATGCCCAGATGTTGTTGTATTCCAAAAAAACCGCCTCATCACGAATCGTCGCCAGCACTTTGCATGCGCTCGGATCAAAGACAAACTTGGGTGCCCGGATAAAGACAAAGGGAAAATCATCCGCAATGCCGGTGATCTTGCCGATCGTTTCAAACGAATCCAGCTGGCTGCCATAGGCGTTGCGCGCGACTTTGAAGGGAGCGGTGTCCATCGAAAATTCGCTGCCGGAATGCGAGAGCAGGATCGCTCCGGCGCACGTTCCCCATGTCGGCAGACCGTGTTTGATCTTCTCTTTGAGCGGTTCAAATAGTGCATTTTTGTGCAGCATCTTGCCGATCGCCGTACTCTCGCCACCGGGCAGGATAATGCCATCAAGCTGCTCAAGATGCGCGGGAAGTTTGACCAAAACCGCCTTGGCGCCAACCGCTTCGATCATGTGTACGTGCTCCGCTACGCCGCCTTGGAGTGCTAAAACGCCGATTGTTTTTTTCGATGCAGACATTTACTGATTCAGGTGCAAATTTGAGGAATTACAATCTACCCCCTCCAGCTCCTCCTGTCTAGAGGGAGAGAAATCGCAAAATCCCTCAAGCGAGCAGACTTGTTATCTTATCATAAATCCGAAATCTTGCTTTCTCGATTCCATGAAATCAAAACCCCCTCGATCCCCCTTAAACAGGGGCAAAAAATTACTTCCTCTCTCGGATGACGTCGAGAAAATGGTCAAAAAGATATTGTGTATCTTCCGGACCGGGGCACGCCTCCGGATGGAACTGGACCGAAAAGACCGGCTCTGTTTTGTGCCGGACACCTTCGACCGTATCGTCATTGAGATTGACAAACCAGACTTCAAAATCACTCGGGAGCGAATCGGCATCGACTGCAAAACCGTGGTTTTGACTGGTGATCACCGCCTTTTGCGTGGCAAGTTCGAGACAGGGTTGATTGGCGCTGCGGTGACCGTATTTCATTTTGAACGTCTTGGCGCCGGCGGCGATCGAAAGCACTTGATTGCCAAGGCAGATACCAAAGACCGGCTTGCCCTGCTGCCGACAGAGATCGATGTTCTTTTTGATGACGGGACCGACCACCTCCGGATCACCCGGACCATTCGCGATGAAGAGCCCATCAAAGTCATGCTCGATCTGTGCAAGATCGACATCCCACGGACAGCGGATGATCCGCACGCCGCGACGGAGATAGGATCGGAGGATGTTGTTTTTGATACCGGTATCGATAACGGCGATCGTGATGCCACAAGGGTTTTGGGGTTCGAGGACTTTGACTGCTTTGACGGAGACTTCGGCAACAAGGTTGTTGAGATTGGGATCTTCGATCGTCTCCAAAGGCGCAATATCGTCTGGAACGATCTGCCCCAGCATCACCCCGTGTTCGCGCAGTTTTTGGGTCAAAGCGCGCGTATCGATTCCGGCAATACCCGGAATCCCCTTTTGCTCGAGCCAATCCGAAAGCGACTGCTCTGCCTTGTGATGCGAGAAGTTTTCGGACAGTCCGTCGACCACCACACCGCGCACATGCACATCTTCGGATTCGAAATCGAGCTCCATCCCAAACTCGTCAAGATTGCTCGGGGGTACTCCATAATTCCCGATCAGGGGGAAGGTAAAGCACAAGATCTGTCCGCGATAACTCGGATCGGTAAGGGACAACTCGTATCCTGCCATGCCGGTATTAAAGACGACTTCGCCGTGACCGAGCGACTTTGCGCCAAAGAGCGTTCCCGGAAAACGTGTGCCGTCAGAGAGGATCAGTGTGCCTTTCATGCTCTGCTTATTGTGACGAGCGCGGCAAAAATAATCAATTCAAATTTGTGTGTTTGATATTGCTTTCCGTCAAAACAAGCCTTCGAGTGTGGACTTGTCTGCTTCAGACAATTCGAGTGCGGCAACGAGATCATCAAGCAATTGTGATGCTTGTTTTTCCCAATCGGTTTTGAGCTGATCACACAATTCCACCGCGGCATCCGCCCCATCGACCGACAATCGCAGACAATCTTGCAGCGATAACAAATACTGATGCCTGCCGCTGTCCATTTGCTCAAGAACGGCGTAAAAATTGTCGATCTTGCGCTGCTCTTCCGCGGAAAAATCATCGAAAGAAAATGCGCTTTTCGCGCGTTCGGCGGCTTGCGTGATCTGTAGAGAACTGGCGATCATCTGGTCGTATTGAGCAAAAATATTCGGAGCATCTCCTCCGGTCTGCAAGATGGCGATGGCGGTCATCAACTCGCTGTATTGCGGTGCAAAGTCGTCCTTCGAAAGCGCGATCACCGGACGTTGGTTCTCATAAAAATCGGATAAAAAGCGGCGATGGAATGATTCTCGGTCGAGGAATGAGAGGAGAAAAAAGAATCCGGCAAGCAGAAAAAGTCCGAGTAAAACGCCTTGAAAAAGCGCCAGATTCCCACTTTTTGCGGATGGGACCCCATCGATCGATGGAGCATCTTTGGCGCCGAAGCATTTGTCGAGAATGCGTTTCATGTCGCTCAAGTATGACAAAATATTGCGAAAATCTCAATTCAGCTAAAAACAAAAAATTGCATTATACAGTTAATCGATGTTATAATAACATGATTTCTTTAAACATAAATAAATATCTACCGGCAGAGCCGGTAGTTTTAGGGAAAGCCCCTGGAAGGGGC
>CAZYXI010000080.1:0-5557 GCA_964651215.1 uncultured Candidatus Peribacteria bacterium | reverse complement strand
ATTTCAGAAATTGTTTTTGGGCATCTTCGCTACGCTCGCCAGTTTTGGGAGCGGCTACTATTTCGCCTATGTCCGCAAGAATATTCCGCGCACCGGACAAGCACTTATCTTTTTGTCGACGATCGCCTTCGGGGCGACACTTGCGCTCATCTCACAGGTCTATCAGCTGAGCGGCGAACCGTGGAAACTGCTTGCCGTCTGGATCGTCGGTATTTTGCCGGTGGCGTACGGACTGCGGAACAGCATTGTCTTTCGACTTGCGATCGTCCTTTTTGTTGTGGCGATGGCGCTGTTTTTGTCCGAAGCGGATGCGCTTGATATCGAAGGACTATTTGAGGCGATTCTTGGTTCGCTCCTGCGCTTTCCACTGGTAATGATCATCAGTTTGTTTTTGTTTGCCTTGGGTTCACTGCATCAGCAGTTTGTGGACTTTGAGGCTTTTGGCAAGATCCTTCGCATGGTCAGTATCAAGATCTTTGTCTTTGTACTGTTTTGGGTCACGTTTGATGAAATCGCAAGTGAAATGCTGAAGGAGTTCGGCAGACAACCGGGCGTCTGGCAAAAAGAACTGTTCTTCGCTGTGGTGACGGTGGCATTGGCGGTTGCGGCGTTTGTCAAAAAACAGGACCTGCGCGAGCTGATCGGCTACGCAAGTGCGTTCGCCTTTGCTCTGCTCGGGATGTATATCGCCTATACCGGCGCGGTGGAAGCGGAAAGCGGCGGCTTTTGGTTGCTGATCATCTGTGCCAATCTCCTTTTTATCGGCATTACGGGAACATTGCTGTTTGTCGGTTACAAAGAGGAGAATCTGACTGCCATCAATTTTGCCACTTTTGCCATCGGCGCTTTTATTTTTGGCAAGTATATCGACTTGTTTGCAAGTCTGATGGATACGACACTCTTCTTTTTGCTCGGTGGTGTGATCTTGATCGCCGGCGGTATTATGCTCGAAAAATACCGTCGTCGCCTTGTCCGACATTTTTCCGATGAATCATGAAACATTGGTATTTCGCTATCGGCATCGCGCTCTTGTGGCTTATCATCTTCGCGATCATGATCGCTCCCAACGAGCGCCAAGTCTCGGTGCCGGATGAGTATCCGCGCGTGATCCTCAAAACTCAGCCGGTCGACCCGCGCGATCTCTTGCGCGGCGATTTTGTGATCTTGAGTTACGAGTTTAATCGACTCGGACAGCGCTCGTGGGAAGAACCGGATGACTCGGATTTTGCCGAAAGTGTCGCTGAGCTTGGTGATGCTTTGATGCAAGCGCCAGCCGGAACACAAGTCTATATCGTGCTCGATGTCGATGCGCAAAACCGCGCGACCGCGCAAGCGATCAGCCTCGAAAAACCGACAAAAGGACTGTTCCTCGCGGGCAAATTACGTGGTGCGCCCAACAGCTGGGAAACACGTGAGGCACGCTTTGGCATCGAAAAATATTTTGTTCCGGAAGGCAAAGGGCGCGAACTGGAACGAGCGCGCAACAGCAACAATCTGGAAGCGGAGGTCGCCATCGATCCGGAGAGCGGCAAGGCTCTTGTCGTCGATCTGCTCGTGAATGAGGAGGCGGTGGATTTTTCCGAGATCGAAGCGGAAGAGCTGCGTTGGTGATCCGAGTCTCTTGTTTGCAATGACAAATACGTGTTATAATATTAATATAAAAAAAATTTCTTTCACACCCTCATTTGAAAAACAAAATCTTCGCCTCTTCATTGAATATCAATATGGTGCAGATGGTTCTCACCATGGCTCTTTGCTGCATACTGCTGACATGGGGTGCCCAGCACGCATCTGCTGCTGCTTGTGATCACACCTACCCGAGCGGTTCCGAGCCGGAAGCAAACTATGGTGCTGCCTGGAATACACAAAGCAGCAGTCAAGAACTGCTGATCGAAGGCACCGAATGTGGCAATGGAACGGCATCGGTCCAATATGGAACGAATACAAATGAACAATATATCTACAAATCGAGCTATTATTGGGACGGGATGAAATGGAATGAGCAAGCCCTGGCGAGCACAAATCTGTTGGCGGATACTTGGCATAGAGGCAGCGCCGTGGGATCCTTTCCACTTTTGTCCAATGGTTCGACCTTTACCGTTGCGTACATCTGCCAATATATCGATCAAAACTGGAAATGCGGCTGTAAAGACAGCGCTTGCACCGAGAGCTATTGGCAGTTACAAGGAATCAAAGAATCAGAAACAAACTATTCCGGCGCAGTACTCGAAGAGCCGCCCGTGATGGATCCGAATAATACCGTCGTGTTCGAAAATGTCTGCCCGGAGGATGCCGGATTTCCGACTCGCAGTCAGATGGCAGGAAAAGATGTCAAAATAACCCTGCCGAAAGACCGTGTGTGCAAAACGCGCGCAAGCATTGGAGGTACCACGACTGTCGCCGCGAACAACATTTGGGTAGTAGGAGGTAAAATCGAATATTATAGTAGTGACATCAATGGCGGTGGGGGTATTACCTTGGCTTACTGGAAAGGAACAGCATTCTTTGAAGGATTGGAAATCGATATGCAGAATTCCTGCAATGACGGCATTCGTTCCTACACGGCAATGGGTGAGAATGCTCGTGTTGTGATCCAAAATTCGTACATCCGCGGACTTGGCTATTGTACACCATCAGGAACACATGGTGACATGTACCATGCCCAAGGCGGATTGCCGGTGGTAAAAGAATTTGTGATGCAGAACAGTCGCGGCGATCTGATCAACCAAGGGATCTTTGTGCCGTATCGCGAAAGCGGACACGGAGTCCGCAAAATGATCCTCGACCATGTCGAACTCAAGCTTGATCCGCGTTTCCAGTTTTCCGAAAACAAGATCTCTACCATGATCTACGCCGGCACCTATAATAACAACGAAGACTTGCCACCACCGGACGGACAAAGCTACAACGAAGTCTATTTGAACTGGTGGGACCCCTGGTATCCGAACACCATCGACCGCAAAAACATCACCATTCCGAATGTAAACGGCTACGATGCGAACGGCTGTGGTATCTTCTCTGAGCAGACCAAGACAGATTTTAAGATCCTGTCCGGTCAATGGTGCAAAGGCTCGCCGCCAAACGGCACTTTTGTTCCGCTCGACAAGATCGGTCTCAATTACGACCGCTCGTATTTTGTCACGGAATAAAAATCACGGACCAGGAATCTTAGCAACCAAAGAAGCCGCGATAAATCGCGGCTTCTTTCAGAAGAAATACTTTCCAGCAAAAAGGAAGACTGTCAGATATCCGCATCAGTCATTTGTGGATGTATGCAATTTTTTGCAAGGGTGTAAAAGCTTGATTTAGACAATACACTTCATGTCCACAGCGATCGCGCCGCGCTCGGGACTGACGATGAGCGGATTCATTTCAAATTCGCTGATCTGCGGATAGTCTGTGACGATCTGTCCGACGCGCACGATGACGTCGGCGATCTCATCGAAATCGACCGCTTTTTCGCCGCGTACGCCTTTGAGGATACTAACCGTCTTGATCTCGTTGATCATCGCGAGTGCTTCGGTCTTGGTGACCGGAGCAATGCGAAAAGTAACGTCTTTGAGTACTTCGACATAGATGCCGCCGAGTCCGAAGACAAGCATGTGCCCGAATAGCGGATCGCGATTGACGCCGATAATGATCTCCTTGCCAAGTGAAAGCATCGGTTCGACCGTGATGCCATCGATTGTGGCATCAGGCTTGTAGGCTTTGACTTTTGCGAGGATATCATCAAATGCGGAGCGGACCTCATCCGCATTTTGGAGATCGACCCGGATCCCACCGGCATCGGTTTTGTGATAAATATCCGGCGAAGCGATTTTGAGCACGACCGGATAATCGATCGCTTCGGCGTGAGCAATCGCTTCATCGGCGGTCTTCGCCAAGCGGATATCGGGCACGTGGATGCCATAGGTCTGACAGAGGAGTTTGGTTTCGGCGAAATCGAGCCGGTCACCGGCGTGTTTAGTCGCAAAGATCGCATCGGTTTCGCTATTGCGCGGCGAAGGCGGCAGACTTTTGAGCGCCACCAGGCGCTCTTGTTCGGACTTTTTCCAAGCGGAATACTGTGTCATGCGTTGCAACGTATCGATCGCCTCTTCGGGAAAAGTGTAATTGGGGAAGCGATGTCGTCGAAAGATCTGTCTGCCGCGGAGAATGCTTTCGCCGCCGACAAATGCACTCATTACCGTGATATCGGGATACTGATGCGCGAGTGCGGTCGTGATCGAAGCGACTTGTTTGACTTCGGTCATGATCTGCGGAGTCAGAACGACCAAGAGCGAATCGACTTCGCCGCTTGATAAAACGGTTTCGATCGCATGGCGATAGCGGTCGGCAAGGGCGTCGCCGATCACATCGACGGGATTCCCGAGCGCCGCGGTGGTCGGGAGTCCTTCCGCAAGTTTCGCTTGTGTAGCTTCGGAGAGCTTTGCCAATTGCAGTCCGGCACGCGCGATCTCGTCCGTTGCCATGATGCCGGGTCCGCCGGCATTGGTGATGATACCGACACGATTTCCTTTTGGCGGATTTTGATAACTGAAGGCTTTGGCGTAATCAAAAAGATCTTCGACTTTTTGCGCACGGATGACCCCTCCTTGTCGGAAGGCGGTATCGATGGCGATATCCGATCCGGCGAGCGAGCCGGTGTGCGAAGAGATCGCCTTGGTGCCGGCTTCGGACGTACCGGATTTGACGATGATGATCGGCTTTTTGAGGCTGACTTTGCGCGCCAAACGCAAAAATTCGGTTCCGTCGGCGATACTTTCGAGGTACATCAAGATCACTTTGGTATCGGGATCATTCCCAAGATATTCGAGGAGTTCGTTTTCGCTGATACCGGTCTTATTCCCCATACTGATGATCTTCGCAAAGCCAAGCCCGCTTTCGTATGCCCAGTCGATCATCGCCACCGCCATCGCACCCGATTGCGAAACGAGGCTGACGTTGCCAAAACTGGGCATGCCCTCGGCAAAGGAGGCGTTCATCAAGATCTTGGTGTTGATGATGCCAAGACAGTTCGGTCCGATCAGATCGATGCCATACTTCTCAACGATCGTCTTCAACTCGTCTTCACGCGCGATTCCCTCGCCACCGACTTCTTTGAATCCGGCGGAAATAATGACGATATTTTTGATGCCAAACTCGCCGCACTCCTCCACCACGGCATTCACATACGGCGCCGGAATAATCACGAGAACTAGATCCGGTACTTCGGGCAAGGCGGAAACCGCGGGATACATCGGTATACCCAAAACGTCATCGCCCTTGGTGTTGATCGGAAAGATCTTTCCTTCGTAACCAAGATTGACGAGATTGCTCAATATATCATAGCTCAGTTTGCCCGGAACCTTGGATGCGCCCACAATGGCGATCGACTTCGGGTTGAAAATTTCTGGATTCATGGTGATTGTGTATTTGATTTCATTCTACCACAAAAGCGGATTTTGTGCCAATCGTTCTGCGTGCAAACATGCTCCAATGATTGGGATTTTAAAATTCCAAAAACCTCTTCGCCACCAAAATTTCGCGAATGTCTGTCGCCGTCAAATCCACCTCT
>CAZYXI010000079.1:0-5557 GCA_964651215.1 uncultured Candidatus Peribacteria bacterium | reverse complement strand
TTTTTTCATTCTTCGTCATTCCCGAGGCGGGGTGTCTGCCGGAGGGGTATCGGGAATCCTCCTTCAGGTCACCAGGTGGAAGTCGCCAGCCTGAAGACGTAAGATTCCCGATTCCTCCCACATCACAGACCTTTGTCGGGAATGACGGGCACTGGAGTCTGGCGACTTACAACTGGCGACTTACTTAAGATTCCCGACTCCTCCCACATCGCAAGCCATCATCGGGAATGACGGGCACTGGAGTCTGGCGACTTATAACTTGCGACTTATTCAAACTCCACAAAGACCGATGACGAGACACGCGGACTGCCGTTTTCGAGGAAGACTTTGGCATTGAGTCGCCACTCACCGCAAATGTCCGGTGAAAAATTCGCTTCAAAAAATCCGGTATCACTCAACTCGGTGAATTCCGCAATGCGCACTTTGGTCTGCGTACCCCTGTTTCCCCAGATCTCGAGTCGCTCAAAGTCGCGTCGTGTCGCGCCGGTCACACCGGCAGTGACTCGTGCTCCCCGCTCGCAAGATTCGGTACTTCCATCAGCAGGAGAAAGTATCCCGAAGACGCTCGACTCGGGACGCTCATCCACTTGTACGGTCAAAGTCGTTTCACCGGTATTCCCCGCGTAATCGGTCGCTACGGCGCGCAAGCGGTATTCGCCGCCGCGATTCGGCACCGACCAGCCTTTTTCAAATTCACCGAGCTCGACCGGCACACCGCCCAAATGCTCGTCATCGACATAAAAATCGACTTTGCGGACTGCTCCCGAACGATCAGTGGCAGAAACCCTGATCGTGACTTCGGAGCCACCGGAAATGTTTTCTCGACTGCCGGGGCTGACAATCGAGACTTCGGGATCGTCACGGTCGCGAGCGATTTCGACGGTAATACTCTGTTCGATGCTGTACTTGAGCCGATCGGTGACTTTGGCGGTCAAGGTATGCTTGCCGGTCTCATTCGGTGAGACCGGGATCACAAACGCTTCCTCAAGGGCGTCGAACGATTTGATGAGACGGTCATCCCAATAAAAAATGACTTTTTCAAATCCGTTCGGCGCATCGATATCGAGTTCGATCGCGGTCCGGGGCGGAGAGACCTGGGCACCGTCATCGGGAGAAATAAAACGAAGGGTCGGTTTTTCTCGGGCGGTTTCACGCGAGTGGACATCATCAAAATCGGTCGGCGCTTCGCTCAGAATATCCTCGGCATTGATGCCGAAGCTTTGGAGCATTTCCGCTTTGTTTTCTGCAAGCCACTCTTGGACCGGTGTTTCCCAATGCGCCCACTCCGGAAAATAGGAATGCATCGCAAGGACGGCGACTTCCTTTTTGGCACTTTCGGGGGTGTTTTCGGTCGGAAGTTTGCCGGACACGCTGTCGATGGTGATGAGTTGTAATGCGCTGTCGGTCTCGCCCGGTGCATTGATGCCGGAAACGATGTCTTCGGTGATCAGGCTCGCACTGGTATGATCGGCGGGAAGCAGACCGGAAAGCTTGGAAACCTGGATGCGACTGACTCCGCGCGGCACTTCGAATTGTTCGGCGGGAAGGTCGGTATGAGCGGTCGTCATAAAATCTTGCCAGATCGGTGCGGCGACATCGAATCCGCTCGCTCGACGCGCGAGCACGGTTCCGTCGCTGTTGCCCGCCCAGACGGCGGTGGTCAGTTGCGGTGTGGCACCGACCGTCCAGACATCCGCCGGCCAGGGAGTGTTGTCGACCTTTTTGTCGGCGGTTCCCGTCTTGACGAGATTTTGTCTACCCGCAAGCTGCAAACGACTGTTCCAACCCGGGCCGCGTGCCGCCGGATCGCTCAGGATATGGGTGATCTGGTAGGCGATGCCGGCATCGAGGACTTGAAGTTCTTCTTCGTCCAGTTGGGATTGGTCTTCCGCTTCATAGAGGAGATTGCCGAAGCGGTCTTCGACGCGCAAAATGGCGACCGGTTCCAGCTTTTTGCCGTTATTGGCGAAGACGGCGAATGCCTTTGCCATGTCGAGCGGCGTTGCTTCCGCACCGCCGAGCGCAATGGCGGCACCGTAAAAATCCGCATCGAAATCGAACGAGATCCCCATTTTGGTCGCGAGATCATAGACAGCCGTCGGTCCGGCGATGATCGCCGCCTTGACCGCCGGAATATTGAGCGAATTGCCAAGGGCGCGCCGCACCGATACCGGTCCGCGGAATTGCCCGTCGAAGTTTTGCGGAACCCATCCGTTGCCAAAGTTCGTTTGGACATCAAACAGGATCCGTGCCGGCGAAAGCTTGCCGGCGGCAAATGCCGCCGCATAGGTGATCGGTTTGAAACTACTGCCGGGGAGGCGCTTTTTGAGGATGATGTTCACGTTGCCATCGATCGCTTCGTTCCAATAATCCGCCGATCCGACCAGGGCGCGGATCAGTCCCGTCTTTGTTTCGATCGCCACCAGAGCTGCATTACTCGCCTCATATTGTTCGGTATTTTTTTGGATATGAGCGGCGATCGCCGCTTCGGCTTGTTCTTGCAATTCCATATCGAGACTGGTGATCACACGCAATCCGCCGTGTTCCATCAGGTCGGCGCCAAAACGCTCTTCGAGTTGTTCGCGCACCCAGATCACAAAATGCGGAGCGGTCAGGTTGATGCGGAATTCCGGAAATTCGATGGAGAGCAGATCGCTGCGCGCCTGTTCGTATTCGGCGGTGCTGATATATTGAAGATCACGCATCCGTCCCAGCACATAGCCGTCCGCTCGACCCGGAAAGTAATCGGTCTTGCCGTTCGCCAGTTCGATCTCGCGACCGACTAAGCCCGGCACCCAAGTCAGCCCCGGCAATTCGTCGATCGATTGGAAGGTTTCAAAATTCTCTTCGGCGATACGCTCTTCCGAAATGAGCACATGCGAAAACGCCTGTTCACCATGTGGAGAATAATACGTCGGTCGCTGGACGAGCGAAGCGAGGATCGCCGCTTCCGCCACCGACAACTCGCTTGCGGACTTGCGGAAAAACGCCTGACTCGCCGTCTCGACGCCGTAGAGATTCGAACCGAAAGAGATCCCGTTCAAGTAGATCTCAAGGATCTCATCTTTGTTATAGCGACTCTCCATGCGGTACGCCAAGATCAACTCGCGCAGTTTGCGGCTGATGGTGCGTTCGTTCGTAAGGAAGAAGTTTTTGACAAGCTGCTGCGTTATCGTACTTCCACCGCGCTGCGGACAGAGCCCTCCGAGCGAACCGACAAACTCATGACAAAACGCCATCGCGATACCGCCAAGGTCAAAACCGGGATGTGAATAAAAACCGTCATCTTCCGCAGCCAAGATCGCGCGGATCACATGGGTGCTCATCTGATCGATCGGTACGATCTTGCGATTTTCGTCACCGTGCACCGAATAGAGTTCGACCGTGCCGCTGCTGTCGAGGAGGACGGTCGATTCCGGAAAGATGAGTGAGCGTGTGTCTTCGATATCCGGCAGGTCACGCAGGATCTGCAACAAATAGATCGAAAACACAAAGATGATGATCGTGCCGACCACAAGCGCACCAAGGATGGTCTTCTTGAGGAGTTTGTGTTGCGGACGCAACTTGTGCTTGAGGCGAGCGAGAGAAAATCTGCGCAGGGTCGTCTCGGGATCCTCATGCCGGATCGGTTTTTTGTGGAACGGATTCATAGTTGTGTGAGAAAAAGCCTCACGATCTGCTTCGACGTCAACGTGTGAGGAAAAGTCTGTCTGCGGGAGGGAAGGAAATATCGGGTCATAAAAACCACGAGAGGCATATCGTCGGGATCAAGCGTACGTTTATTGCTCGGGCGAAGGAGATGATCGCTCTTCGAGAGCGGTTTGGATCTCCTCTTCCGGGCGGGCGGCGATGGCGGCAAGAACTTCGTCCGTCAGATTGTCGCGCTTGAGGAGCACGATCACGGCTCCGGGCTTGCTCTTTTCGGCGATCTGGAGCATCAACTCTTTCGAGATGGAGACGTTTTGCGCGAGCTTTTTTTGCACTTCTTCGCTTTCATCTTCGACAAAAGTCTGCAACAGACCTTCGGGGACCGTCGGATTGAGTGCGACCGTCCAGCGGACACGTTGTTCGGGATCGGTAGAGAGGGTTGTGGCGACATCGACATCGAGTCGTTTGTTGGCACCGAGATAATTGCGGACGAGCCAGCTCTCATCATCGGCAAGCTCCGCTTGCATCGTCACCGGAAGATTGGGGTTTTTGGCGGCGTCGCTGCGGACTCCTTCGTTAGAGTGACGAGCGTACTGTTCGAGTTCGTCGGCGTCTTGAGCTTCACGGGCAAGAGTGCTCAGGCGACTGACTTCTTCGCTGGTGATCGGGCTTTGATCGGCTATCGGATCGGCGGAGTCGGGAGTTTGGGGTGTGCATGCGGATGCCACCAACACGATGATGAGCCCGAGCATGATCAGTAGATTCCGTTTTAGCATCTTCCAAAAAAACATCGCCAGCAGTCTGCAATTTTTTCCGAGAGAAAGCAAGGGACCAAATCCCCTCTTTATTACAGTTGAAGCAGGTCGATCTGTGGCTTCGTAAGAGATTTCCATTCGCCTTCACGTTTGAGAGGGATCGCATCAAGGACAAGACCACCGATCGCAACGCGACGCAACTTTTTGACTCCGTTCCCAAGCGCACGGAACGTGCGCCGGATCTGACGGTTTTTGCCTTCGCGCAAGACGATCTCGATTCTCGCACCGCCGAGCTTTTTGACCCGCGCCGGCTGAAGGCGCTGTCCGAGGATCTTGATATCGCCCTTGCGGATCTGTTCGAGCGCATCGTCATCGATCGGTTTGTGCAGAAGGACATGATAAGTCTTGCTGTGGCCGAAACTCGGATGAGCAAGTCGATATGCGAGATCGCCGTCATTGGTAAGGATGATAAGCCCCGAACTGTCTTTGTCCAGGCGTCCGATCGGATAGAGGTGATGCAGGCTTTTTGGCAGCAGATCGAGGACGATATCCGGATCGACCGGAGTCTTTTTGGTGCTCGTGACGAAGCCGACCGGTTTCCAGAGTGCGATCGTGACCTTGTCTTGCTCACGCTCGGCGAGGACTTTGCCATCGACTTCGATCGTTTGCATCGCGGGATCGACCTTCGTCCCGAGTTCGGTCACGACTTTGCCATCGACCTTGACCGCACCGGCAGTGATCAGTTTTTCCGCTTCACGTCGGGACGCGATCCCTTGATCGGCGATCACTTTTTGCAAGCGGATTCGATTTGGTTCGGACATATTTGGATGCAAGTGAGCAGAATGATAGCGGAAGTAATCGGATTTCGGGAATCTTTATTTTTTCATTCTTCGTCATTCCCGAGACGGGGTGTCTGCCGGAGAGGTATCGGGAATCCTCCTTCAAGTCACCAGGTGGAAGTCACCAGCCAGAAGACGTAAGATTCCCGATTCCTCTCCAAATCACATGCCTTTTTCGGGAATGACGGACTCTGGAGTCTGGGACTTATTCCTCACACTTACAACTTATCACTTACAACTGGCGACTTGCTTAAGATTCCCGACTCCTCCCACATCGCAAGCCATCATCGGGAATGACGAGGCTCTTTGGGCAAA
>CAZYXI010000078.1:0-5575 GCA_964651215.1 uncultured Candidatus Peribacteria bacterium | reverse complement strand
GATACATTTTTCTTCTCAACGGTGTTTCTGCCCTTGCTTGCTTATTTTCTGTTTGAAATGGGGGCGAAAGCCGCAACAAGTCTTGATGGCATGCGGGGTAAATACAGGTCTTTGTTGGTCTTTGGTATCGGTATTCCGCTTTTGGGAGGGATATTCGGTGCATCCCTGGGAGCGCTGTTTGATTATTCGGTCGGAGAAACATTCATTTTCTCGATCCTGATGGCTTCGGCGTCGTACGTCCTCGTTCCTATCAGTCTCAAAGAGATCCTCAAAAAGGCTACGGATGCCACACCGCTGCTCGCGCAGAACGCGATTGCGACAAGTGTAGCGCTTTCCGTCGGCATCACGCTTCCATTTAACATTCTCATCGGTTTCGAGATCTACTATTGGTATATACGACTGTTGACCTCATTGTAGGAATGCCAGAGGTACTCTGGCGATTTTTCAAGATCGATCGGGATCTTAGCGTACGGTTTTCGAGGACAAGAAGAAGGGTTATGCATACCCAAACTTTTTTCTTGCACATCACGAACGCAAGGCATACGGTTGGTATGCTTTTTTGAACACAATGCCCAAACAGATTTTTCTCAACCTCCCGGTCAAAGACCTCCGGATGTCTATTGGATTTTTCAAAGCGCTTGGCTTTGTATTCGATCCAAAATTTAGCGATGACAAAGGTGCCGGAATGATTATTGAAGACGGTGCCAGTTACGCTATGCTGCTGACCCAACCGTTTTTTCAGCAGTTCACCAAAAAGGCGATTGCCGATTCCACAAAGACAACAGAAGTCTTGATTGCGATTTCCGTTGACAGTAAAGACGAAGTGGATGACATGATTGCAAAAGCAATCGCCGCCGGCGGAAATGAACCACGAGAACCACAAGATCATGGTTGGATGTATGGGCGCAGTTTTGAAGACTTGGATGGGCATATTTGGGAAGTGTTTTTTCTGGACGAGACGATGATGCCCCAAGAGTAAGCATCTGCGATCAAGACTTTCTCCTGATTTGTCAAAACCCTTTGTTCTCGGACATATTTTTCTCTTGCGCTTTGCATATTCAAAGCCTACGTTGGAGATGCTTTTTTTAAACGTATGCAAAACAATCCGATCGGTTGGTTCGAAATCCCCGTGACGGATATGCCGCGCGCTATCGCCTTTTACGAAACCGTCTTCGGCAAAAAACTCGATCTCCACTCCATGGGCGAAGCGGAAATGGCGTGGTTTCCGATGGATGGCGACAGCTACGGTTCGACCGGCACACTCATCAAATCACCCGCCTATAAGCCTTCCCAAGATGGCGTTCTCATCTATTTTACCACGCCGAGCGGCGATCTGACGCAAGACGAAAAAACAATCGAACAACACGGCGGCAAGATCCTTGTGCCAAAAATGAGTATCGGCGAGCACGGTTTTATCAGCATTTTTCTTGATACTGAAGGCAACCGCATCGCGTTGCACTCGATGAGCTAAATTCCGTTTTTACAAAAATAAGAGCAGGCTGATCGCCATGACCGCCATGCCGCTCACAAGTCCGTAGATCGAGAGATGGTGTTCGCCGAATTTTTGTGCGGTCGGAAGGAGCTGATCGAGCGAGATAAACACCATGATCCCGGCGACCGAGGCGAAGATGATGCCAAAGGTGAGATCGCTGACAAAGCGGAGTACGACAAAATAGCCCAAAAACGCTCCGATCGGTTCGGCGATGCCGGAGCCAAAGGAATACCAAAAAGCGCGCGCTCTGCTGCCGGTCGCGTGATAGATGGGGATCGAAACCGCGATTCCTTCCGGAATATTATGAATGGCGATCGCTATTGCGATCGCGAGTCCGAGCGCGGGATCTTCGAGTGCACTCAAAAAAGTCGCGAGTCCTTCCGGAATATTATGAATGGCGATCGCCAATGCGGTAAAAACGCCCATGCGATTGAGTCGATGACGGCGTTTTTCGGCGGCATCGTCCATTTCTTCCACATTATGGATCTCGTGCGGATTCCCATGATCATGCGGAATACACTTGTCGATCGCCGCGATGACGAGAATGCCGGCAAAGAATCCCGCCGTCGCCAAGTAATATCCGGTAACGTCATCGGTGGCGGCACTAAGCGAGATCCGCGCCTTGCTAAAGATCTCGATAAACGAAACATAAAGCATCACTCCGGCGGAAAAACCGAGCGCGACTGACAAAAACTTGGTATTCGTCGGCTTGGCGACGAACGCCATCAGGCTGCCGATACCCGTTGCGAGTCCGGCGAGCAGGGTAAAGCTGAAAGCGATGAGGACGGTGTGGGAAAACATGGATACTCAAAAAATTCCGCTTAAGCCAAGGCTATGTTAAAGCTTTTCCGCCGTGTCCGCAATCATCTTGATGTCATTGATAAATCCGCTTTACAACTCTCCCTGAAAGAGAAATACTCATCTCATTGCAGATCCATGATCTGCCGATTCCTAATGATATGAAAACTTCGTCCTTTGGCGTCAAAAAATTCCTCTTTGTTTCTCGCTACGGGAATATCCTCGATGCTGTGTATGCGGTCAAACAGGAAGGGCATCATGTCAAACTTGCGATTACGGATACCAATTTTACCGAAGTCGGGAACGGCTTTGTCCCAAAGATCAAACACTGGCAAGCTCAAGTCGCTTGGGCGGATGTGGTGGTCTTTGACTATACCGGTTTTGGGAAGCATGCCGAAGAACTGCGCGCAATGGGTAAACATGTGATCGGGGGTACGGAGTATACCGACCGTCTCGAACTCGATCGAAGTTTTGGGCAAGAAGAGCTCAAAAAGCACGGGATCAAGATCCTTAATTATAAAGAATTCCACTCGTTTGAAGATGCGATCGAATTCGTACAGCTTCATCCTGACAAATATGTCATCAAGCCCTGTGGCGAAATCTCCGATTACAAACAACTTCTCTTTGTCGGGAATGAAGACGATGGCAGCGATATTATCCGGATCTTGCGAGCTTATCAAAAAACTTGGGGCGATGAGATGGGTATTTTTCAGCTGCAAAAAAAGGTCGCCGGAGTCGAAATCGGCGTATCGGCATTTTTTAACGGACAAAGGTTTATCAGTCCGATCAATATCAATTTTGAACACAAAAAACTATTTCCGCGCGAACTTGGCGTGTCGACCGGTGAAATGGGGACGAGCATGTTTTGGTCGGAAAAGAATCCGATCTTTGAAGCGACATTGCGCAAGTTTGAAACCACCTTGGCACAAGTCGGATATGTCGGGCATATCGATATCAACTCGATCGTCAACGGCAATGGCATCTATCCGCTCGAGTTCACCTGTCGCTTCGGCTATCCGCTCCTTTGTATTCAGCGTGCCGGTATCCTCGATCCCTTCGGAGAATTCTTTTATAAGCTGGCAACCGGAAAGGATAGCGGTTTTAAGACCAAAAAGGGATTCCAAGTCGGGATTTTGATGGCGGTACCACCTTTTCCTTATGACGATCCCAAAACGTTCGATTCGTTCTCACGCGATGCGGTCGTTGTTTACAAAAAACCGATGAAAGAAGGAGTGCATCCGATCGAGATCAAGATGGAAAATCACGAGTGGCTGATCGCGGGCAAAACAGGCGAAGCCCTCGTGGTCTCGGGAACGGGGAACACCATGCGCGAGGCGCAGCGACTGGCATACAATCGTGTCGCTAACATCTTGCTCCCAAATGCATATTATCGTACGGATATCGGTGATCGATGGGCGGAAGACAGCGACAAACTGTGGAGTTGGAATTATCTTTGATCATGCGATGCGACTCGAATTTTTTCCCACATCACAGCAAATCGAGGAATATTTAAAACTGATGCCGCTTGATTGGCATGAGGAATTCGCTCAATTAAGAGGCACCTTCGCACCTCAGATCGTAATTGCACTCCAAGAGCGAGAAGTTGTCGCCGGTATCGCCGTTTTTTGTGATGAGGTTCCGGAAGGCGAAGGGTTTGCAGATGCCAAGCGGCACTTCAAAACCATCGGTTCGGTCTATTTGGGATTTTTCATCGTCAAATATTCGCTGCGAGGGCAAGGGATCGGATCGGAGTTTTTGCAGCGTTTTTTTCGGTCCTCTCGTTTGACTAAATTTTGGCTCGTTATCGAGGATCTTGGGCTGGAAGACTTTTACCTTAAGAACGGGTTTTCTGTGTACGCACAGGTCGGAAATGAGACAATACTCTCCTTCGGCGGATAAATGGATCCCATCCCTTGTTTCTTGTACCATGCCTTCGCTAGAATGATGTTGCTTTTTTGCAATATATGTTCAAAGAATTCCGCGAATTCGCTGTCAAAGGCAATGTGATCGATCTTGCGGTCGCCGTGATCATCGGCGGTGCTTTCGGCAAGATCGTCACTTCGCTCGTCAACGATATCGTCATGCCGCCGATCGGACTTTTGCTGGGAGGAGCGGATTTTTCCAATCTTTTTATCAATCTTTCCGACACCGAATACGAATCGCTTGCAGCCGCGCAAGAAGCCGGTGCACCGACCCTCAATTACGGTGTTTTTATCAATACGGTCTTGGATTTTTTGATCATCGCCGTCACGATCTTCGTCGCGATCCACTTTTTTAACAAGCTCAAAAAGCAACAAGAGATCAAAGATGAAAAAGCCGAAGCTGCCGCACCGCCTCCGCGCGAAGAGGTTTTGCTCGAAGAAATCCGCGATTTGCTGAAGAAGTGAGCGCGCTTTCCAAAAGGCTTACGCGACTACAAAATTCCTCCCGCCGTCGACTTTTACCGTTTCGCCGGTGACAAAACTCGCTTGCTCGGATGCGAGAAAATAGATCACTTCGGCGATCTCTGCCGGATCGGCGAATCTTTGTAGCGGAGTTTTGTTTGCTTCCAAATCGAGGCGCTCTTGCATGCCTTTGTGCATGCCGGTTTTGGTAAAACCGGGTGCGACCGCATTGACTCTGCAGTCGGGTGCAAAATCGCGGGCAAGCGCAACGGTCAGATTGTGTACCGCCGCCTTGCTTGCGGAATAGTCCGGTGTGGTGGCGGCATGGTCGAGACCGCGCATCGAACCGACATTGACGATACTATTGGCGCCGCGATCGCGGGCGAGCAGGCTGCACAAATAGAGCGCGATCACATTGATCTCAAAGGTGTGGCGAAAATTCCCGGTGGTGATCGGCTTGCTGCGCGTGACGGTGCCGGCGGCATTGACGAGCACGTCCACGCTATCGATGTGCGCGAACATCGCACGGATCTCATTTTCCTTAGCAAAATCCGCCACCAGTTTTTGCGCCGTGCCGCCGTTCGCCGTGATCTCTTCTGCAATCGAAAAGTCACTCTGCTCGGAACTGCCGTGGCACCAGACTCGGTAGCCTGCTGTCGCAAATCGCAACGCGGTCGCGCGTCCGATGCCGCTTGTGGCTCCGGTGATAAGAATGGATTTCATATCTCACAAAACGAAGGAAAGGCTTTGATTACAAGATTGCATCCCCCGAAATCTCCCTTAATAGGGGGACAAAAGAGATTACGCAGCAGGAGTCTTCTCGTCTTCGGTGTAGAGGTGAAGATATTCGTCCTTTTGATACTCGAAGATCTCTTCAGGCTTAAAGAAACGCTTGGTCTCT
>CAZYXI010000077.1:0-5581 GCA_964651215.1 uncultured Candidatus Peribacteria bacterium | reverse complement strand
TCGCCGGAACCAAAAAGGCGATGCGCCGTTTGATCGAACGTATCCGCGCTCAGCAGATCGGCAAGTTGCCCCAGATCGCAGCCGAACTCGAATCCCTTTTGTCCTGATCTTTCTCTTTTTTTTAATCACATGTCCGACTCTACCTTAAAATCGATTTTTTCCGGCGGAAGTCAGTCGTCACAACGACAGTACAGCGCCTCTGTAAGCGAAGTAAAACCCGACCTCTCTCCAAATGCTGTCATCCGCGTCATCGGTATCGGTGGTGGTGGAGGCAATGCGGTCAATCGTATGATCCAAGCACACATCGAAGGAGTCGAATATATCCAGCTCAACACTGACGCTCAAGCGCTCTTCCATAGTCTCGCGCCGAAGAAGATCAACATCGGCAAGGGGACGACCAAGGGGCTCGGTGCGGGTTCGCAACCGGAGATCGGCAAAAAATCCGCCGAAGAGTCGATCGAAGAGATCCGTGACTCGATCGAAGGATCGGATATGGTCTTTATCACTTGTGGACTCGGTGGAGGTACCGGCACCGGTGCGGCACCGATCGTCGCCGACCTCGCTCGCGAGATGGGGATCCTTACCGTTGGTATCGTCACCAAGCCGTTCTCGTTCGAAGGCAGCCAGCGCACCACCAAAGGACTTGATGGTCTCAAAGAGCTTGAAGAAAAAGTCGATACGCTCATCACCATCCCGAATGACAAGATCCTTACCATCATCGACAAAAAGACGCCACTTGTGGATGCCTTTACCATCGTTGATGATGTTTTGCGTCAGGGTATCCAGGGTATCTCTGACCTGATCGTGACTCACGGTCTTATCAACGTGGACTTTGCCGACGTGAAATCCGTGATGCAGAACGCCGGTTCCGCCTTGATGGGTATCGGCTTTGGCAGCGGCGAAAACCGCGCCAGCGAAGCGGCTCGTCGTGCTATCGACTCTCCGCTTCTCGAAATGTCGATCGACGGTGCCAAGGGCATCCTCTTCAACATCACCGGAGGTCACGACCTCTCGATGTTCGAAGTCGATGAAGCGGCGCGTATCATCACCGAAGCAGCCGATCCGCAAGCGAATATCATCTTCGGTGCGGTCGTCAACGAGGCTTTTACCGGCGAGATCAAGGTGACGGTGATTGCGACGGGATTCGAAAAGAAGGCGTCCGAAACCACCCAACAAGGACCATCGTTCCGCCGTCTTGGACAGGGCGGAGGATTCCTCAGCGGCGATCACCAATCGTCATCTTCCGGTCATCAAAACAACTCACAACAAGACGATCTCGAAGTACCGGCATTTATGCGTAAGTCGCTCAATAAGAACCAGTAAGGAGGAAAATGTCAGTGGTAAGTTGTAAGTTTTAAGTTCCAAGAATAAAGGGATAAGTTATAAGAAAAGGAGTGCAAGAAATTGCACTCTTTTATTTTTCCCGAAATACTTTCCCCCTAAAAAGGAGCCTGTCCCGACTTCTCGGGAGGAATTGAAGTGGGTTTTTCAAAATTTTTTCGGAATCATGGATAAGATCAGTATCTATTCATAGGAAAATTCACTGAAAAAATATGATATACTCGCACTTGTCTTTTTGTTGGTTGCAATGACTCGACACACTTTTTTTACACCAAATGCCAAACTTCCCTCAGGCATACTCTTTGGTCAGCAGACCCACTCCACCAATATCGCCCATGTCGAGACCGGAAATGAAGATCTAAGCGAAACCGATGGACTTATCACCACAAATCAAGAGTTGATACTGGGTGTCAAAACGGCAGATTGCGCGCCGATCGCATTTATCGGCAAAGAGCGTTTCGGTATTGTCCACGCCGGCTGGCGCGGACTTGTCGATGGGATCATCGAAGCAATGTTGGCGGAATTTTCCGAGACTCCGCAAATATGGATCGGACCTTTGTATCCCGAGTTTGAAATCCAACAAGACGAATGCTACGAACGGATTTTCGCCAAATTCGGGAAGCGGTTTTTGCGGAAAGAAGAGGGGAAGCTTGAATTCTTATTTCTCGAAGCCATTTCTTCCATTATTCCAAGCGCGGAATTCTGCGGTATTTCGACATTCGACAATCCTGAATACGCCAGTTGGCGGCGCGACGGAAAAATCGACAAACAAAATATTACCGTGGTCGGAAGGTTCTCTGATTCGTGATAAATGTAAAATTCTGCTTCGATCGGTTTAGAGGAAGAATGTATAGATCATGGTGTGATTTTGGTGGGGCTTCCTCCCTAAGTTAGGGAGGACTCAAGGAGGGTTGTTTGTGCTTTCGACTCCCTCCAGCCCTGTCCTCGACTCCGATCGGCTCAGACGAGGAATCGCAAACCCCCCTGAATCTCCCTTCCACCCAGGCGGACAGGTAACAGGGGGAAGACGCTACAGCAGGTGCCGCCAATGGTACTTGATCGCATCGAAGATGTGGATGCGTACGAGGCGCTTTTTGAAACAGTCAAAGAGACTTCCCGCCGAACTCCGGATGCCGTCCGCCTCCACTTCGACATCCGCCAAAAATACGACGCGCATGCCCTTGTTCCACGCCTGTAAACACATTTCGACATCCGCCATAAAAATATGGTAGTACTCGTCAAAGCCGCCCAAGTGATCCCAAAAATCTTTGCGTACTGCCCAAAACGACGACTGGAGCCACTCGACATCTTGCGTTTTGGACATATCCATCGCCTTGTTTTCGTAGCGCGAAATAATCCGTTGAAAGGAGGGGAGTCCGCGCAATGCCGTTCGGCGCGCGATCTGCGCGATCACTCCCGGAAAGCGACGCGCGGTGTATTCGTAACTGCCATCGGGATTTTTTTGACGCGGACCGACGATCGCCACATCGGGATTTGCCACCAGATAATCCGCCAGTTTTTGCAGCGTCTCGGGATCGGGAGAATGAATATCGGGATTGATGATAAAGATCACTTCGCCGTGCGCGTGCCGTGCGCCGCTGTTGTTTCCCTTTGGATAGCCGAGATTGCCGTCATTGATCACCACTTGGACGTGTTCCTTTTTGGCGAGCGGTTTGAGTAAAGAGGCGTTCTTGTCATCACACGAGTTATCCGCGACCACGATATCAAGCGCAAAATCTGTTTTTTGCTTGAGCAAGCTTTTGACATTCGCGACGACTTTTTCGCCCTTAAAGTAATCGAGGATCACTGCGGTCGCCGTTTTGACTTTGGGAAGAGTGCCGAAACCGACTTGATTTCCAAAAAATCGTTGGAGTTCGTCAGCATCGCGCCGCACGATCGTGGCGGTCTTTTTGCGGCGAATGGCACTTTGACGCGAGACAAAAGCACCGAATGCCATCAACACATACGGTTCCGTCACCAGGCTAAACAATGTTTGCGCGAGGAGTCGGCGTGCCGCCGCGAATTTGATCGAAAGGGGAATTGCATTTTTCCAGACATGTTTTTGAAGAACGACCAATTGTCCGAAAAACGAACTTGTTTTTGCCCAACGCGGCATCGTCTTACGGTGATGGAGACGCCGGAGCAGACTTGCGCTTGTGCCGCCATTGCCCATCTGTCGGTCGTGCCAGACGCGTGCCGTGGGTACGAGCAGCGTCTTTTTGCCAAGCCAAAAAAGCCGATAGGCAAAATCGATATCGTTTTTGTAATGCAGGATCTCGTCGTAGTATTCGACGTCGTTGGTATCGATATGATAGGCGATCTCGTCCAGCGTCCGCTTGCTGACGAACATCAACGCGCCGCTTGGCCCAAAGATCTCCGTACGACCGTCGTATTGCCCGTAATCGGTTTCGCCTTGCCCGATATCATAGAAATATTGCGACTTCGTCAAACTTACTCCGACCGAATCGATCTTGTCCGTCTTTTTCTTCTGCACAAAATCCCACACAAGCGACTTGGCGGTCGCGACTTCGTACTCCGGATTTTGTTCGAGCGCCGTTATCACTTTGGCAAAGGCATCCGGCGCATAGAGCATGTCGTTGCTCGCGGCGACATAGTATTTGCCGGTCAGCCGGCGCATGAGGCAATTGGGTCCACCGGAATGTCCACGATTGTCTCCGGACTCGATCGCGATCCGGTGCGGAAAAACGTCCGGCAGGATCTTTTCGAGATGCTTTTTCGCTTCTTGAGCTGGTGATTGGTCACGGAACAAAAATTCGATCTCGCCATCATATTTTTGCGCAAGCAGGCTTGGGATCGAATGCTCGAGATAGTGCAAGCCGTGATAGAGGACGACACCGACGGAAAGCTTGGGGAGTTTCATTTCCAGATCATTCTACCTCACAATGAACGAAATGCAGAAAGAAATTTCTATCGATAATCGCTAGATTTGCAATATTGGAACATTGTATGCCGCAAAATGTCGATCATGCGTCACGATGGTGAGGTTTTCGACCAGTGCTTGTGCGATCAAACGGATCGTCATGATGTATTGGGATATCTCCGGTCTTTGCCGCATGCGCAAAATTGATCGGTAATTCGGTAAAATGATTTTTGAGGAGAATCTTTTCCAGCCCCGAGGGAATTTGCAATTTGCCGATTTTGGTTTTGATAGCAATTTCCCAGATACTCGCGCTACTTACAAAAACAATCCTATTGGGATCTGCAATCGCCTGCTTTGCTGCTTTGGTCAAAGACGGGTTGTCTTCTAACCACCACAGCAATATGTGCGTATCAAGCAGAAGGTGAGATGGGGTTTTCATTGAACGATAGCAAAATGTCCGATGGAAGTTCGTCAAAATCAGGAGCGATTTTGATCTTCCCTTTCCATACGCCCGGCTTGCGCAAAGGAGGGGATTCGGAATACACCACCAAGCGCACTACCGGCTTGCCGGCTTTGCTGATGATTACTTCTTCACCATTGCGTGCCATTTCAATGAGGCGCGAGAGCTGCGCCTTGGCATCAGAAATATTTGTTACATGCATAATTATCTTCGAAATCATCTCTAATTATAGTCTGGTCTGGTCTGTAAAGGTAAAATTTAATTCACCGCTTCCGCTAGCGATATACATCACGCCGATGTCCGACCTTGAGTACGAGATGCTTGTTCGATTCAAAATCACTTTGCAAGAGCAAACGATAATTTCCGATGCGCAAACGGTGAGTGATGGGCTCCATCTCAAAGACGCGTTTGATATTTTTTGCAAACAAATCGGGTTTTGTTTTCACTTCTTCAATTTTGGTACGAATATCGTTTTGAGAGGCAGGATCAAGCTTGCGCCACTGCTTGTAAGCCTCTTTGGTAAAAACAAATTGCATCGCCTCAGAGGACAAAATCACTCTCGCCGCTCGCCAAAGATGCCGCTGCATCTGATTTGAGTTTTTTGCGGTTCTTCCACATTTCGTAGTGTTCCAAGTATTCATCAAGAAGTTCGTCACTTTCTTCAAAATACGGCACCATCAGCATTTTTGGTTTGCCATGAGAAGTGACAATGATGCCTTTTGCGAGAGATTCGCGCATCAACTTGCCCGGATTTTTTTGCAGTTCCGAATTTGAGATGACATTTGGCATACTTCATAAAAAATACATAATAATTATAGTGGAAATTTACATATACTTTCAAGTGATTTTTTATGTGAAGTTTCACAATTTACAAAAGTAGAAATTGAATGGGTCTTTTA
>CAZYXI010000076.1:0-5595 GCA_964651215.1 uncultured Candidatus Peribacteria bacterium | reverse complement strand
TTCGACTGCCGGATTTGTCGATGCCGGTTTCCGCGGTACGATCACACTCGAAATCACGAATATCAACCGGATGCCGGTCGCACTCCATCCAGGCATGCGAGTGTGCCAGCTTGCTTTTGAACCGATGACAAGCGCCGCACTTGTCCCCTACTCCAAGAAAAAGACTTCCAAATACCAAGATCAGGTTTTTCCGCAAGAGAGTCGTATTTATCAAGATCCGTTTTTTGCCGACAACAACAAAAACGAGGGAAAGGCTTGATTTTTGAAAGCATTTCCGCAAGAATATCGTGGTCAAGAAAAAGGGGCGATTAGCTCAGTTGGCTAGAGCGCGTGCTTGACTCGCACGAGGTCACAAGTTCGAATCTTGTATCGCCCACCATTCGACTCGCCTTCGACAGGCAATAATTGTGAAGGGCTTCGGTTGACTTTGCTCGTCCAAGTCTTGTTTTAATGTGTGTGTCGGAATTTTGATATGTGTGAGCAAAAGGCTGACTTGGACGAACTTCAGGTGATTGCGGAATACCTATCAAAAATTCTTCCACGAGAATTTTTCATTTGTAATTTGTAATCCGTCATTTGCAATTCTACGAGACTCCGACTTTTGCTTTGACTTCTTCCATTTTCTTCCCAGCGATGCTGCAGGCCTTTTTGGCACCTTCGATCAAAACATCTTCGACAAAATCCGGTTTGGCAAGGATCTGCTCGCGCTTGTCTCGTAGCGGCGACAGGAAAGCATTCGCTTTTTCGAATAAGATTTTTTTTGCATCGCCATAGCCCATGCCACCGGCACGGAAACGCGCGGCAAATTCCGCTTTTTCCGCATCATCCGCGAACAGGCAATAGAGTTGATAGATCGTGTTCCCTTTCGGCTCTTTCGGCTCTTCGACCGGAGTCGAATCGGTGACAATGCCCATAATCTGCTTTTTGAGGGTTTTTTCATCGGCAAAGATCTCGATGGTGTTCCCATAACTTTTGCTCATCTTTTCACCATCGACACCGGGGACAACAGCGGTCGCCTCCGAAATCTGCGGCTCCGGCAAAACAAACGTCTCGCCAAAAGTGTGGTTGAATTTTTCAGCCAAGTCGCGCGCAATCTCGAGATGTTGCTTCTGATCCTTACCGACCGGCACGACATCGGCATCATAAAGGAGGATGTCGCATGCCATCAGTACCGGATAGATAAAGAGCCCCACCGAAGCTTCGATCCCCTTTGCGGTCTTGTCTTTGAACGAATGCGCGCGTTGCAAGAGCCCCATCGGAGTCAGCGTGCTCAGGATCCACGTGAGTTCTGTGTGCTGCGGCACATCTGCCTGACGGAAAAAAATCGTCTCTTTCGGATCGATACCGAGCGCAAGCATGTCGACCGCCAGGTCAAAAGTGTTCTGCGAAAGCTGCTTGGCATCGTGTACGGTCGTGAGCGCATGGAGATTGACAAGCATGCAGACCGAACCGGGGTTTGCCTTGCACAAGTCCACGATCGGCAGCATCGCGCCAAAGAGATTGCCAAGATGAGTAATACCGCTGGGCTGGATGCCTGTGAGTGCGCGCATGAGGAGTGGAGATAGATTCGAGGAGGAGTATGCCAGAAGCGAAAGAGAATGTCATCAAGCAATAGCTGGGCTGCTTGATTTTGTCTTATCACGAAATTGTTCGACTTTTGACCATGATTCGACATATTTTCTTTGCAAAAGTGCATTATGAATATTTTTCAGTGAACGATAGACTACCCTCAAAGCCGGTTCAAAGTGCTCATCGGAAATCTTGCCTAGGTGATGATTTACGAAGGCTTCAAAGTCCATATCAAAATTTGGAACCATACAATCCATACGCCATTTTGATGTATTGGTGTGGAGACCTTCCAAATCTTTCCAATGAGTACCGAGTGAATGCATGGCAAACTCAGGTAACATCATACTGAGGCGCTCTATTGCCGGGAAAATTTCAACAATCGTATGGGAATCTGTGAGTTCACTTGTGCTAACAATGTTTCCCCAGCGTCGTTCGATTTCTTGCAAGATCCGAGTAAGAATATCGGTATTCTGCGGATTAAGAATACCGATATTCACAATTACGTCACGTGTGACATGGATAAGATTGTTAACGATTTGAGACCGTGCATCGGAAAGCTCTGTCTGCGGCAAACTGGGCAATCCGGTATTTGCCGCAATCAAATCAGGGTTCATGCTTGCTGCATGGACAAAAAACTGCAATGGTGGAGCTATTTTGGCATCATGCTCATAGGGCGAAGAAGTCCTTACATTCATTTCGAAATGTCTCCAAAAATCACGCCATACTTCTATATCGTCCTCTAAGAGATCCAATCCATCAGTGCACAGAATCACATTTTTGCCGGGGAGAGAATTTTTCTCAAGATCGACCATCGGGTGCATGGGCACCAATCGATCTGAAAAATGTCGAATCCAGGTCGTGGCGGCTTGTTGGATCGAGGCGATATGCGCAATCATCTTACCCTCTGCAAAACGGTTGTCGTCCCACCCTGTGACAACATTCGGATGAAGATAGAATGTCTCGAGTGGAAGAGAAAAAACTACAGTATCAGAGGCGTCTATCAGTTCTCGCACATTTCGCTGCATTTCCGAAATCCTAACTGGATCAAATTTATCTGTAATCAGTAGTTTATCAGGAGTCAATCCATATTTCTGAAACATCTCAAACATAGCCTTTCCCATAGAACCGGCGCCGACAATGCCGACCGTACCAAAACGTTTTACTGAAGACTCTTGAGCAGCACTCATTTAAAATAATTAGTGAAGCGTAATCTACACAATTCTTTGGTTGCGGTAAAGTAGAACGCAAGAGAATTTTGTCTTTCAAAGATCACGCGGCTGTCCCTGATACTGAATCTTCCACCGCAGGCTGATCTTCCGACTCAATGATCTGATGGTGTCCAATGGTAACGAATCTAAATTTGGAAACTGCAGTAGATATTGCATTGTTTGCAACGAAATACTGAATGGTGACCGGAATCGATTTGTAACGAAACTTCTCTCCATGTTTAATCGGAACCATTTTCAAAACGTTGTTCACCCATGCCCTTAAGCCATTCCAATCTGAAAATCCGAGATCGGAATATCGAATCAAAATATTTCTATTTGGTTCCAGACTTGCAGTTGCCATTACTGCATTTATATTAAAATTGCTTACACTTAATACATGAGGATAGACAGTCATTTTCGTATCGACTTGTTTTAATTTCAAAATTTTTTCTTGATTATTTTCAACTGGAGTATCCATTTCTGTCGATGCCGGTTCCGTCTTCGCCCCCACACTTTCCACAGTTTCCTGCTTTTTTTGTCCACTAGGTTCAAGACTTACAACACGCATTATCCTATCCGAATATTCCTTTAAGCCAACAAGGACAGAAATTGGGAGTGATGTTTTTTGTCTTGATAGAGATTTATTCTTGGCAATCACTTCCAAGATTGCTTGCAGTCCATTCACTCCGGAAAAAACGGGAATTTTTAACATCCCATCATCAGAATCAATCGAGCAGTAGCCAACGACACTGTCTGACCATTGCGGATATTCAGATGCCTTTTGTGCTCTCGTCAGCCAATAAAACCTTCCTTTTATGCTGTCAGTTTCTTGCGGTTGCTTTTCAGCTTCCATGCCAACTTTCGAAATAGTTACACACTTTAGATTTTTTTGATATCTGATTGCAAGCACATTTCCCTCTACTTCACAAAAACCCTATCCCCTTCTTGATCCGCGCCAAACTGCGTTCTTTGCCAAATACCCCAAGCAGTTCGAACACGCCCGGACTAAATTTTTCACCGGAAAGCGCGACTCGGATCGGCCAGAGAAGTTGCCCGTTTTTGACTCCGAGCTTTTCCACGGATTTAAGCAAGACCGCTTCAAGATGCGCTTCGGTCCAATCATCTTCTGCAACAGCAGCAAGCACTGTTTCCGCTTCGATCAGAGCAGCTTTTGCCATCGCGCCATCGACCTTCATCTTGTCATGTGGAAACATCTCGGCGGAGAGCGAAAAATCGTCTTCCGGAACAAAAAAGAAGCGGAGAAAATCCGGCGCTTCGGAGAGCTTTTTGAGGCGCTCGTGGACAAGTCCGATCGCGGATTCGTAAAAGTCTTCGCCATATTGTGAGCGTCCTTCCACAAAAATCGGATCGCCTTCAAGATATTTCCAGACGAGTTCTTTTATTTCTGAGAGGGACTTTTTGCGGATCCAGACACCGTTGAGCCACAGGAGCCGTTCGATATCGAAGACCGCACCCGCCTTTTGCACGCGTTCGAGCGAAAAATGATCGACGAGTTCTTCGAGAGTAAAAAACTCGTTTTCGTCGGCGGTGTTCCAGCCGAGCAGGGCGAGAAAGTTGATAAGCGCTTCCGGCAAAATACCATCGGCGAGATAATCATCGACCGAGACTTGGTTTTTGCGCTTGCTCAGTTTGGACTTGTCCGGATTGAGGATAAGCGGCAAATGCGCGAACCGGGGCGATTGCCAGCCGAATGCTTCGGAGATCAAGATCTGCTTCGGTGTGTTGCTGATGTGGTCTTCGCCGCGGATCACGTGTGAAACCTGCATCAAATGATCATCGACGACGACGACGAAATTGTAGAGCGCGGTATCGAGGTTTTTGGCGATGACAAAATCGGCGATCTCTTGTACATGGATCGAGACTTTGCCGCGGACGATATCGGCAAATTCGATCGCCGCGCGATCATCGGGAACGCGAAAACGGATCACCGCCTTTTCGCCATTTGCGAGTCGCATTTCGGCTTCGGCAAGGGAAACATGGCGGCACTTGCCGGAATAGCGCGGTGGCTGTTTGTTCGCTTCCTGCTGCATGCGCTCGGCTTCGAGCTCGTCCGCCGTACAAAAACAATAGTAGGCTTTTCCGGATTGCAAGAGTTGCTCAAGATGCTCGCGATAGATCGCGCCACGCTCGGATTGATAGAACGGTCCTTCGTCCCAAGTGATGCCGAGTTTTTGCAGTCCGGACATGATGTTCTCGGCATATTCTTGAGTGCTCCGTTCGGTATCGGTATCTTCGAGGCGCATGATGATCTTGCCGTGATTTTTCTTCGCAAAGAGATAATTAAACAAACATGTCCGTACGGTGCCGATATGCAGAAGTCCGGTCGGACTGGGTGGAAAGCGGACGATGACTTCGCTCATGGGAATTTTTAAATTTGCAAATGGAATCCTACAGCAAACCAAGACAAAAATCATGCGATTCCTTCCCCCTGAGAAGGGGACTGAGGGGGTTTGTGCTTGCAAAAACTAGATGAGAATCAATTATTTCGTTACAATTCATCTGTCCGTTTTTAAACATCCGTGCCGGAGTGGCGAAATTGGTATACGCGCATGGCTTAGAACCATGTGGGGCGACCCGTGAGAGTTCGAGTCTCTCCTCCGGCACCATTCTTCGTGACAGTGAAGAAGGTTGTCTACAATTTTGGCATGAAACAGATTTAGAAAAATCGATACTGCAAAAAACAAAAGATTCCGCTACACTAACTGTATCTTTCTTTGCTTTTATATGGAAAAATTGGTAAAATTAAATACGAAGTTTGACCTTCGTTCTTTGCAGACAAATATCAAATCGCAGGCGC
>CAZYXI010000075.1:0-5652 GCA_964651215.1 uncultured Candidatus Peribacteria bacterium | reverse complement strand
TCTGCTTTTGTAGAGTGCCACTTATTTCCCACCTGGAGCTTTGTCAAATCTAACTCTCTGCCGGGATGGGCAGTTTTCGACAAACCACTCCGTCGGAGAGAATGCTTGAGCTAAAAATACACTATTTACTATCCTCCTCGCAGGCCAACACCAGGGCAGCTCGTGTTTTGGGACCTAACATTGCCTTCAATTCATCATATTCCTGGTCGGATACATCAAGGTCAAAGGTTTCTAAGAAACCCGCACGAATTAAGTTGCGCACAGCATCATCACTGCTGTTGACATTATCCTCAAATATCTGGAAAACTTGTTTTAATCTGTCCTCATGACTAGCGTGCCCCCTCGTCCTCACCTCTTGTTTTACCTTGCGAAATACCGATATGACATACTTTCTAAAGTCTGTGATAAACAAATAGGGAACATCCCAATTACTCTTGTCAAATCCTGGAGTATTCTCGAGTTCTGGGAATATTCCCAAAAGTTTCTTGGAAAATGCGACAGTGCTCGGTGCAGGGCTGTATTTGTCTATCATCGATTTATTATGTACCAGAACTCAACGCATCGCGCAAGTCATCAGCTACTCGCTGAGCAGCCTGGCGGTCACTATCGCTAAGCTTCTCCGTATTCATAAGTTTTTCTATTCCTCGCAATCTATCACCTGCTTTTTGCGAATGTGAGCTTCCTTTAACATCAAGACCTGTGGCACGCTCAAACCTGACAGCATCTTGGGTACTGCCGTTGCCCACACTACCCCCTTTGTATAACTCATCAATATGATTTTTTAATCCTTGATGCTCAACCGTGGGCTTGTCAACCTTACTCCAATTAACACCTTCTAGCTTTTTCCAATCTTTGTAACTTTTAATACCGTATGCATGCCGCGTCAATCCTTGACGCATCGTTGTAGATAACTTGCGCCGGACGGGGTGTTCTGTCGCCTCACCCCGTCCTCACTGTTTGGGGAAACGGTAAATCATGGCGTAAATGCGCAACAAATGTAATGCGATAATACTTCGTTTTTCCGTGGAACAAAACCTGTGGAGCAGGTGAAACAGCAGAACACCTGCTTTAGTAGAAATTACTTCTTCTCCTTTGTTATTGTATGAAGAAGTCGATTTTAGCAGTATAACCTTGTATTCTAATAAGTACCGGTTTTATAGGGATTTTAAAAACTTCTCTCACTCCACCACCTTTTTGAGTCGCGTAAAAATCTCTCCAAAGGAGATCTTGTGTGCTAAATAGTCGGCGACCGCGTGTTCGTTGGCGCGATTGAGTTCCGCTTCTTTGTGTTGTTGAAGCGCCTTCTTCGCAAAGCCGATGGAAGGGAAGCGTGCTTCATCGACCCGAGTAAAGCTCCATTTTTCCTCAAAAAAACTGAATTTTGGGAACGGCAACGCCGGTCGCTCCGGATAGCCGAGGGCGTAGGCGATCGGTGTGCGCATGTCCGGGGTACCGACTTGGGCGATGATCGAACCATCACAAAATTCGACGGCGGAGTGGAGTTTGGACTCGGGATGGATCACCACTTCGATCTGCTCCGGTCGCAGGTCGAACAAGTAGACCGCTTCGATCAATTCTAACGCCTTGTTCATCAGGGTCGCCGAATCGATGGAGATCTTTTGCCCCATCGACCAATTCGGGTGTTTGAGGGCATCTGCGACCGTCGCTTGCTGGAGTTTTGTCAGCGGCCATTTGTCCGCATCACGAAACGGTCCGCCGGAACATGTGAGCCAGATCTTCGCGACTTCTTTTTTGTTACCGGCGCGCAGACATTGCCAGATCGCAGAGTGTTCCGAATCGAGCGGCAAGATCTGTCTGCCGTGTGTACGAGCGATTTTTGTCACCATTTCACCGGCGGCGACGATCACTTCTTTTGTGGCGAGGGCGACATCTTTGCCGCTTTCGAGGGCGGCGGTGACAAGTGGGATCCCTTGTTCACCGACGACCGCCACTACCACCAGGTCGGCTGCAGTCTGGCGGATCAAATCTGTTTGATCATCAAAAACAGTAAACCCATGTCGAGTCGGTTCTTGCTGGAGTCGGTTCCGCTCGGATTTAGTATTTAAATAAACCGCTGCCGGAGTGAATTCTGTTATTTGCTGAGTAAGTGTTTCGATGTCGGTTCCGGCGGTCAGCCCGACAACAGAAAAAGCTGTCGGGAGACTTTTTATCACTTCTAAAGTCTGTTTTCCGATCGAACCGGTCGACCCACAGATGATGATTTTTTTCGACTTCAAACGCTTAGATCTTAAGAGGCATGATCACATGGAGAAACCCTTTGTTTTTCGGTGAAGTGATGGAGATCGGATTCAGCTTTTCGCCGATATGGAGCTCGACCGTATCACCATCAAGGACTTGTAAGACATCGAGAAAAAACTGACTGTTGAGCGCAACTGCGCTTTCGCCATTGGAATTTGTAATCGGTAATACCGCTTCTTCGGTTCCGATCTCGGTGATATCAGTTGTGATCTCGAGTTCGGATTTTTTGAACATCAGTTTGATATTATTGTTGTTTTCGCGCGCAAAGATCCCGACACGTTTGACGGTGCGGATCAAACTGGGACGATCGATCTCGACCGTGCTTTGATAGGATTTGGGGATGATTTGTTGGTAATTCGGGAACTGCCCTTCAATCAAACGCGAGACGATACGTACCCCGTTAAACAAAAAGAGGATCTGGTGTTTGGAGAAGATGATCTCGAGCTCGCCGTCTTCTTCGGGTGACAATATCCGTTCGAGTTCGAGAAGGGTTTTTGCCGGGATAATACAAGAGACACTTTCTTTGGGGGGAGTTTTGAAGGGGATCTTCTTCTCTGAAAGTCGGTAGCTATCGGTACCGGCGAGGATCAGTTCGTCACCATCGGTGGTAAAAAAGATCCCGGAAAGTACCGGACGAGTGCCCCCGGCAGCGGCACAGAATACGACTTGGTCGAGTGTGGTTTTGAAGGCTTTTTGTGAGATCGTGCACGAATTCTCTTTTTCGACAAAGGGGATCACAGGAAACTCATCCGCCGAAATCCCTTTGATGGTGGTTTTGGAGCCCTGGGATTTGACATTGATCTTCTCTCCTTCGCTTTTGGAAAACTCGATCGTTTCACCGGCGGTCAGCCCGATCCATGAGACGATCGTTTTGGCGGGAAGGGTGGTTTTTCCTTCGTTGTGGACATTGGCATCGATCGTGGTGGTGATGGAAATATCGAGATTGGTCGCCGAGATTTCGACGATCTGACCCTCTGCGGAAATAAGGACGTTTTCAAGAATAGGAAGCGTACCTGTGCTTCCGGTGGCCTTTTGGGCAATATTGATCGCTCGCAAAATATCTTTTTGTGAACAAGAAAACTTCATATATGCTTATCAGAAAAAATTCGGAAGCGTGACGGAAAAATTGTTCCAGATTATTACTATTACTTCAAATAGAATTCTTAAATAAAAATAATAAAACCACATACAAAAAACAAGAAAAGCTGCTAAAAATATTTTTCACTATAAATCTTCCTTCAGAAACCCAAATCCTTCTTTCTTGTTCAGAGTTCGTGTTCAGATGAAATGGCTTGATACCAATACAGTCTGTTTTTCATGAAAATAACCTGGAATTGTCCGAAAAATCACAATAACCTCCATATGGTTTTTGGTGAATATTGTTTAAATCTAAACGGAAATCAGATGACGAAAAAAAAGCGTCAAGAAGGATAATCTTAAAAACGATCACGGACTGAGGTCTGGCGTGTGTTTTTTCGCTCCAGAATGGTCTGTGTCGGATAGACGAACCGATCCTCCGGAATATCTTCACTATAAATACCGCCGGCGCCCAAAAACGAACCACCCCCGATCTTTACCCCCGGCATCAGGCTGGAGTTGATACCGATACGCACATTTTTTCCGATTATAGAGCCAAATTTTACCTTCTCTGAACAGATTTTTTCCTGTTTGATAATCGAATAAATATTTTGTTCATCAAGGCGGAGATTGGCGGTTCTCGTTCCTGCGCCAAGTGAGACATTTTCGTCGAAGATACTGTCGCCGACAAAATTCTGATGCGTCCAACAATGGCTTTGTAAGGTACTACGCGCCACTTCTGTCGTGTGACCGATCACACAATCATCTTCAATGATCGACCCACGGACCAGAGCGTGATTTGCCACCACGGTATTTTTGCCGATATATGCCGGACCGCTGATCACCGCAAAATCCATGATCTTCGCTCCGGCCGCAACCACCACATTTCCTGAAATCACCGCTTGCGGACTGACTTTTGCCGACGGGTCAACAGTCAATGTCGTCAATGTCTGCAAAAAATAATCCTGCACATCAAGGAGATGCCAGGGATATTTGATCGGTTGCCAAAAACCGCTATATGATACCGCATCCGCCACTTCCCCTTGGTCAAAGAGTGTCTGCAGGGTTTCTTCATACTGATCACCGCGTGGCACTTGGTGAAGCGCTTGCAAGAGTGTTTGTGGTTCGAGAAACAGATGCACCAAAATCGTCACCAAATCACTCGGTTCGTTGCCGGCACCCGGTTTTTCAATAATATGGGTGATGTGGCGTGAGTGTCCACCGGCAAGCGAGAGATATCCACCGGGAAAATAATTATCCACCACCTTTCCCACCAAATATATCGATGATTCCGATTTTTCCGCAGCTGCGAGTGTGATTTCGTAGGCAGATTTTTCCACCATGTCGTTCGAGCATACGACCAGAATCGGCCTGTCGGTGTCGATCACCGCTTCCGCCGCCAAGATGCCGCCGCGAATCCCTTCATCGAGGTCTTTTTGGATCGCAAAGATAAAATCTCCCTTAGGGATGGTTTGACACACATCCCGAAAAGCGGCGATGTTCTCATTATTCCCCACGACACAGATATTCGACAGACCGGCTGCAAGGAGGGTTTCGATCTGGTGCTGTAATACGGTTTTGCCGAGAAAGCGGACGAGGGTTTTTTCTTGGATTGGCCAAGTGCGGCTGCTTTTTCCGGCAGCGAGCAGAATGACTTGAGGGTTCATAATGAAAAAAGATGAGAAGACGGATCAAAGATGCGCACATGAATATCCCCGATTTTTCCGGTGTTGAAAAGAGGAATCTGGTTCTTGGCATACCGATCGACGACTTCTGTGTGCGGGTGACCATACGGATTGTCCTTGTGGGCGGACACAAAAGCTATTTTTGGTGCGGTTGCGCGCAAGAAGGCGGCAGAGCTCGAAGTCTTCGATCCATGGTGCGGTACCTTGAGGTGGTTTGATCGCACGCGGACCGGCAACCGCAGCACCTCTGTCTCTTCCGCTTGCTCACTGTCTCCCGTCAACAGGGTGCTTGTCCCTCCATGGATAAGTCGCAACATCAACGAAGTCGAATTGCGCTCGGAGGTGATTTTTGCCAAGGTCGAGCGCTGCGGATACACCACATCCAGGATCGTATCACCCAAGCGCATATCGCCGGCACCGGTCGCATAAAGCAGGGGGATGTTCTGCTTGTTTGCCGTTGTTACGATCGCTTCGAACAGCAACGAATCTTCCGCCGAACCCGGCAACAAAATCGCATGGACACGGTATTGCTGCAATACCGCAAGAGCGCCGCCGATATGGTCGCGGTCGGCATGCGTCAAGATCAGTACATCGATCTCCCGTGACCAAAACGGCAACAATTCATTGATTT
>CAZYXI010000074.1:0-5658 GCA_964651215.1 uncultured Candidatus Peribacteria bacterium | reverse complement strand
CTCAAAGTCTTTACCGATGAAAACACCTTCGAAAAAACATCACAGCAGATCGTCGTCTATCCCTGATTTTCTCTTTTCAAGTCACGCCGATTGTGATTTGATATGGACGGATTTCTTCTTTTCTACGAGTCATGGCACATTCCAAATCCAAAAAGATCATCGTTTCGATCATTGCGATCATAATGATCATCACACTTCTGAGTACCGCCTTTGTGGGATTTTTCTAGACCAAGTATGAAACTCCCCGCCTTTTCGCTTCAAGCAAACGATGGCAAGACCTATTCCGAAAAGGATTTCGCATCCGGTATTTTTGTCCTCTACGTCTATCCGCGTGACATGACGCCCGGTTGCACGCTCGAATCGCAAAATTTCCGCGATCAGCTCCCACAATTTGAGGCTGCCAATGCGCAAGTGTTTGGCTTGTCAAAAGACTCCGTCGCCTCGCACCAAAAATTCTGCGAAAAAGAATCACTCCCGTTCCTCCTGCTCGCCGATCCGGAAAAATCTTTATTGGAGGCACTCGGCGTTTGGAAAGAAAAAAACATGTACGGCAAGACGGTGATGGGCGTCGAGCGCTCGACGTTTGTCATCCACAACGGCGCGATCGTCAAAGAGTGGCGCGGGGTCAAAGTCCCCGGACATGTGCAGGCAGTCCTCGAGTTTGTCCAAAGCCTTGCCTGACTCGTTTCGATTCCAAAACAAAATCTCACATGACCAAAACAAAATTTCCATTCCTTGTCGGTATCCTCTGTTTTTGTTTCAGCTTCGCGCTGTTTTCTTCTGCTTTTGGCGCTGCGATCTTTTCTCCGACACTCGAAGAGATGAAATGTCGCAAGATCGCCGATACCGAAGAACGGGCGCTGTGCTATGGGCTGATCCGCAAAAAAGAGCGTGAGCTTGAGCAGCAACAAGCAACCGATATCGCGGTCGGCAAGGAGACGGACAAGGTCGATTTTTCCGATGAACGCATCGACTGGCGCATGCACTCGTGCTTACGGATCTACAACGCGGACAAGCGCGACCTCTGCTTCCAAAAATTCCGTCAAGAAGTCGAATACGAGCGCCGTCAGGCGGAAAAAGCCGAGGCGCAAAAAGCCGAAGCCCTCCAAAAACAATTGCAGCAAAACCAGCAAGCGCATCCGCTCACCATCAAAAAATGCGAAGACCTCAGTTCGCATCGCGAACGCATCGTCTGTTATGCGGATTTTCACGAAGAACAATTACAAAAAAATCGTCAAGCGCAGCGAAAGCAAACCGAAGAGCAGACTGATGCCGCCGTCTATTCACCGACGCTCGCGCGGATGAAATGCCAAAAGATCAGCGACCGCGAGGAACGGAATGACTGCCTCAAAGACGTCTATTTTAGCGAGCGCGAACGCGAAGCGGAGCAACGCGCAAACGCCATCGAAACCTTTGATCTCGATGAAGCGCTGCGAGAGTGCTACGAGATCAATGACGATGATCGCCGCGAAGACTGTCTGGATGATGTCGCCGATCTTGCGGAACAAGTCGCCGATGAGGATATCTCGGAGCGGGAATGGTGGAGAGATTAGGGAAAGA
Organism: uncultured Candidatus Peribacteria bacterium; assembly: GCA_964651215.1. Taxonomy (GTDB): domain Bacteria; phylum Patescibacteriota; class Gracilibacteria; order CAIRYL01; genus JBGSOV01. The sequence goes on along the minus strand of CAZYXI010000074.1, from coordinate 4,098 downwards.
ATTACCAATTAAAAATTACGAATGACAAATTGTTCAAGAAATCTGTGAACAGGATTCTTGTAGCAGAATTACTGATGCAAGAAGCAAGATTCATGAAAGAAGCTACAAAGTGGCGCAAAACGTCATTTCCAAACCGGCGTCACTCCGCACGAGCAGCCATTTTGGCGAGAGTCTTCCCCCTCTTTGCAAAGAGGGGGACCGAGGGGGAGTTCTGAGATTGCACATTTTACTGACGATACTTTCTCACCCGATTTTGATTCTCCCCGATTCACGAAAACAGATCATCTTCGCCAAAGCGTACTTTGACGCGTGTCGGTTCCCCTTGGCGATAGCCGATCGGGAGCATGACGACGGATCTAAGATGTGGCGGAAGCTTGAGGATCTTGTCCACTTCTTCCGGCACAAAGCCTTCAATCGGGCACGAATCCACTTGCAGTTCGGCGCACGCCGCCATCGCAAAGCCGAGTGCAATGTAGGTTTGGCGATCGCCCCATGCTTTGATCTCCGCTTCCGAACGTGTGCCGAGCATGTTCCGCATCATGCCTTCGTACGCCGCAAGCGCCTCTTTGGCGGCAGGATTGCCGCCACTCATCATGGCGATCAGCTGGTCGATGCGTTTTTCGCTGATATCCAGTCGCGTGCAAAACACGAGCAAATGTGACGAATCGGTGATCTGCGCTTGTCCCCAGGCGTGTTCGCGGATCTGTTTCCGGGTGTCGGCATCGGTGACGACCACGACATGGTACGGCTGCAAGCCGAATGAGGTCGGCGCCATGCGGATCGAGTCTTTGATTTTTGCCAAATCCTCAGCAGAAACATTCTTGTCCGGATCAAAATCTTTGGTGGCGTTGCGCCATGTCAGTTGCGAGAGGAAAGTCATTTTATTTGGATCAAAAGAAAATTCCTCATTATTTTAGCGGTTTTTGCCGGTGATGCGAAAATCTTTTCCGTAGCGCATGCGACAACTCTTTGTGGCTTCGATCGATTTATTCAGCTGACTATACTGCCAACAGGATTTTTTGTCCAGTAAAAACAAAATTTTTGAAAAGGCTTGCTTTGGCAGCAAAAGCTTTGTAAAAGACGCGCGAATTTTTCTATTTCAAATTCTATGCTGAACAAGATGAAAAGGTGGATAGATAAGAATCCAGGTCCTGCAGTTGCTTGGGCTTTGACTCTGTCAGTTGGCGCAGGAGCAGTTTCCGCCTTCAAATATTTGCCTGCTGGTCCGACTTTGGAGGAAGTTGCAAAACAAGGTCTTCTTTCAAAAGAACAGGAAGAAGTCAGACAACAATTGGAGCGTCTATGCTCAATATCTGATCAAATACCATCTATTGAAGGGAGTCATCACGTACCTGATAATATTCAATTAGTGATAAATGAATCAACAAATCCACCTACTTATATTGTTAATATTGATGGTAATGGCGGTTACTCTATTCCTGTTCCTGAAGTATATGATCCGAAAGAACCTCTTGATGCAAAACATAAGGAACATATAATAGTTAGATACATCAAGGAAGAGCAAAAGATTGTTGATGATTTATTAAGAGAAAAAATAGATTATTTTATTTCTGCAAGTATAAATCCTAAGACAAGTAATATCAATTGTGCTTTTTGAGAATTGCGACTTCCACATGCACCTTATATTCAAGAGGATTAATTGCCCCAACCCACCTCAGCCGGAATGGGTGGTCTGTTGACACACCCATTCCGGCGCAAGCTTTTTCTTCATTATTCCTGTAACAACAAAACTTGGCGAGCGATGGTTGAGAAAACCAAACATTACAAAAGCATTGAAAAAACGTGTGGAGCAACTCGGGAGAGTTGCTCTTTCTGCGGGACCAGAAAATTCTCCATCATTTCTGAAACTCAGAATGATACTCCACCTCGCTCTCTTCCGATATTGTAGCCAGTTTGTCCTGCAAAAATTTTGGCATGATATCGAACTTGTCATCCACATTTTTCCAGCAGATCTCCGCGAGTTCGCTTTCGGCATATTCGCCGCAAAGATCGCCTTCGAAATCCTTGGCGTTTTCGATCCAAAAGAAAAATTCGAGACTGAGCGAGCCCTGCGGATAGCGGAATTCGTGGACAAAAAGCAGCTTGCCGACTGTTGCCGTGACGCCGAGTTCTTCAAACAGTTCGCGCTGCATCGCGCTTTTGATGTCTTCTTCGTCATTGAGCTTGCCGCCCGGTAATGCATAAAAATCACGATGGGTGTGGCGGACAAGGAGGATTTTGCCTTCGTGGATGATGATGGCGCGTGCGGCGATTTTCATGAGCGGCTTGTCATAAATCCGGTAGCATCGATGGCATCGATCTTTTGATTGCGGAGTGCGCCCTTGGCAAATTGTGGCACGCTGTCTTCGTAGGTGGGAGCGTCTTCTTTGTAGATGATCCCGAGTGGGATCTGTTCGTGCGGCGTCAGACAAAAATTTATCGCATCGAGTCGCGTTTCGCAGAGCGGTTTGTCGAGTTCATTTTTTTGGATCTTGCCATTGTAGAACTCATACGTCTCTTGTTTGTTAAAGGTAACGCACGGCTGCAGAATATCGACAAACGCCGCACCGCGATGCGCCATCGCTTGTTTTAGGATTTCGGTCAGACCCGGTGCATCGGCGCTGTAGGCGCGCGCGACAAATGTCGCCCCCATTTGCAAAGCGAGCGCCGGACCGTTGACATAATCTTCGATCGAACCGAACGGTGTCGAACTCGTTTTTGTCCCTTTTTTGGCGGTCGGCGAGGTCTGCCCCTTCGTCAGTCCGTACACTCCGTTGTTGTCGCAGATCACCGTCATGTCAAAATTGCGGCGGAAAAAATGCACAAAATGCCCCATGCCGATACCAAGCCCGTCGCCGTCTCCAATATTAACGACGATATTGAGATCGTGATTGGCGACTTTGACACCGGTCGCAAAGGGGATCGCGCGACCGTGCAAGGTGCAGGCGCCGTAGGTTTTGACCCAATAGGGGAGCAGACTACCACAGCCGATCCCTGACACGACGACCGTATTGTGCGGCTCGTATCCACCTTCGACGAGCGCCTTTTTGAGGGCGGTCAGAATCCCAAAGTCGCCGCAGCCCGGGCACCAACTTGGCGCATTTGGCGTGCTGAAGTCTTTGACCGTCAAAGGTGTGTCGGTGGTAGTCATGAGATGGTTAGAAGCGAAAAATGCTAAATCCTCTCGATTCCGGGATGCCGGAATAGCCCTATGTCTGTGAGTTGAAAAATTGCTCGAGTTCTTCCGCGATCCATTCCGCCGTCATCGGTCTGCCGTAATAATTGCGGATGGAATGATCGGGACGGATGCCGGTGTTTTCGGCAAAGATGCCTTCGAGTTGTCCGCTTTGGTTCCCTTCGACAAAGACCAGTGACTTGCGGTTTTTGATCGCCTCCAAGACCGCATCGGTCTTGAACGGATGGATAAACTGCATTTGAACAATTTTTGTGTTCAATCCTTTGGCTTTAAGAAGATCTTGCGCACCGAGAGCCGGATTTTTGGTCGCGCCCCAGACGACAACGACATGGTCTCCCTCGCCGTAGGTCTTTGGCGGCGGGAGTTCGCTCAGGATGCTCTCGAGTTTGCGCCAGCGCTTTTCCATCATCAACGCCACTCCGGGCACTTCTTCTTCGGCTTTGCCGTATTCGGTATGTTCGTAACTGGTGGCGGTGTGCTGACCGCCTTTGATGCCCGGAACACTGCGCGGCGAGACGCCATCGGGTGTATCGGCGAAGCGTTTGAACTCTTCCGGGTTTTCGACCGCTTCCACCACTTTGCCACGATCGATCGCAATGCCATCCGCGATATCGTATTCTGAGGAGCGGTATTGATCGGCGAGATATTTTTCGGTCAAGACGATCACGGGGATCTGATATTTTTCTGCATAGTTGAAGGCTTCCGCTGACAGGTGGACACACTCTTCGTGGTCGCCGAGCGCGATGACCATCCGCGGAAAATCGCCTTGTCCCGAATGCATCGCCATACGCAGATCACCTTGTCCGGTGCGAGTCGGGAGCCCCGTACTTGGTCCCGGGCGTTGTGCGTTAAAGATCACAAGCGGCGCTTCCATCTGCCCAGAAAGACTCATCGCTTCACTC
>CAZYXI010000073.1:0-5754 GCA_964651215.1 uncultured Candidatus Peribacteria bacterium | reverse complement strand
GCCCGAACGCAACGAAGAGCAATCATCGGAATATCCTTCCGGTCTGTTGCAACGCATCGAAGACTCGCGTCGTCAAAAAGAGCTCGATGCGGCTCAGCGTACCGCCAAGCTCGAACTTCGTTTGCAGGAAGAAGGATCGGCTGAAGCTATCGCTGTGGATATTTGGCTCATCAATCCCGATCAAAAACCGATCACGTCCGTCCGCAGTTTTTTGACCTTTGATTCGGATGTCCTCAGTGGCACAGAGATCGCAATCCCCCAAGACTCGCCTTTTACAGTGGTCGCTCCGGGCGAGCAGCAATTCGATGCCGATCGCGGACTTGCCAAAATCGGTCTGTCGACCGCCGATAACACCGTCGTCACCGAGAGCGAACAACTCGTCGCGACCGTCTTCTTCAAAAGACAAGAAAACACCTTTACCACGATCGATTTCTACAACCCCGGTGATAACGGCCATACCCTCGTACTCGAAAAAACCGCCGATGGCTTCCGCGATGTCTTGCAGACTCCATCTGTTCCGACTCTTCTCTTTTTAGAACAACAATGAAATATTTCGCTCGATTTTTGATCGGCATCGTCTTTTTAGTTCCGGCACAGGCTTATGCAATGGCGCCATTCGAGACCGATCTCCATTTCGCCTTCCAGATCCATTGTGAGGAAGAATCGCAACAAGCCACCGAATCACCGATCGCCTCGCCTGATGCCAGTCCGGCAGCAGAGGAATGCGAAACTGAAATCCCGTTTGACGAGCAGCAAGACGCATATCGTCTGACCGCATTTACAGCCAACGAACCGATCGAAGTCGATCTCTATGTCAAAAATCCGCGCCAAGAAATGGTGACATCGATCCGGGCAAAGCTGAAATATGATCCGCTCGCGCTCAGCGTGATAGAACTGAATACCGATGAATCGGATTTTCCGCTTGGCGCACCGGGCGAGAACAATATCGATGAAGACAGCGGCACGATCACCATCGGTCGCGCTCTGACCGGTGGCTCACTCAGTAATGAAGAATTCTTTATCGGTACATTGACACTTCTCCCTTACAACGAGAACGGCAAATTGGAGTTTTTGAACTACCAAAATACGGAACTCGGCGATACCGGTATTTATTTTACCAGCGGGATCACGTCACAGAATCGCCTGGCAAATCCGCCCAAACCACTCATCTTCGGAATGGGTGATCCGATGGCAAGCGGCTCGCCGACTCCTTCCGCTACTCCCGATGGTGGAATCGGCGGTGACGATCCGATGCTCGATGATGACGACATCTTGTTTCCTCCCACCGAAGAAGATGGGTTTGGCAGACCGCAAGGGCTGCGCATCCAAACCGATGATGCCGGCAATGTCCGCCTCGTCTGGCCGATCGCCACCGATCCGCCGGTCAAAGGGTACTACCTTTACTACGGACAAAAGAGTGGATTCTATCTGCGCAGACGCGATGTCGGCCGCACCAATTTCGCCGTCTTTCCCGACCTGCCGATGGGTGAACGGTATTATTTCGCCATCACCGCCTACAACGCCGATGACAACGAAACCGATTATTCGGACGAAGTCTTTGTCACGATCGGACAGCCGGGCTCGGAAAGCCATGGGTTTTTGGGTGATCCGCGCTCTCCGGAGCAACCGGGTGACGGCACCTTTCCGACGCCGACCCCGACCTACGGACCAAATCTGGACGGTGTGGGGCAAAACCCCGGAACCGGTCCGGAGCATGTTCTCTTCTTCCTCTTGATCAGTACAGGATTAGCCTTTGTCTTCTTCGCCTTCCGGCGGACATAAGTCTTCTCTTTCTGAAACAAAACACAATTTCTTTTTTACACAAACATGAAACAACAGTGGACAACTGTCACCGACAGCGTGAAAAAAGCGAGTCACGATGCCGGACACATCATGAGCCTGTCTCCTGATGACGCTCGCAAAAACCGCCGCATCGCCCTCGCGCTCGCGAGTACCGGCGTATTTTTGATCCTCGTCGGCGCCACCCCGTTTGTCTTTAACGGCGGCGACTCTTCCGACTATGCCGCCTTTTTGGGGCAAGACCTCGACTATCTCGATGTCAACAGTATGGATGGCGAAGAAGTCGGCATCCCTTTGGATGACTTTGGCGACGAGGTCATCGATCTGAGCGCCGATCCGGTCGAAGTCGATGTCGAAGATCTTGGCGGTGCTCCTGCTGCCACCGATGACTTCGAGCTGCCGGCTCCTCCTGCCGGCGGTGTTCCGAGTATGGATGGCTCGTCCGGCTCTCCGACTCCGATTCCGACAGAAACACCGATGGCGATCAGTCCGTCACCGCTCATGACCGAAACGCCGACACCGTTCCCGACCCTGGCGCAGACTCCGGTTCCAACGGCAGTGGCCACGCCCGTCTACTCCGCCGCACCGGAATACGAAGATGATTTTCGCGACGAGATCCCGAGTGGGGATGACGAGATCATCACCGAAACGGTAGACTTTCCGGTCAATATCCATGTCGATGGCTCCGCCGAACCGGTCGATTATTCGGTCGTCGTCGGGGAAGAATTCCACATGGCGGCACCGAATCAACCGAAAAGTGGTATTCCCGCACTTCCCCTCCTCGCCTTTTCCGGCGCAGCAGCCGCGTGGATCAGAAGCAAACGCAGAAAACAACGCTAAACGATCCGCGTAGATTTTTGCAGTCGTCCACTGCCGGTTCATTGACTCCGATCTTCTCAAACAGAGGAGATCGGAGTTTTTTGTAAGAAAAAAAGCAATCGTCCTCCTGAAGGGGGGGTCTGAGAATTGTGTTTTCTTCTCTCACCAATTCCCGGGTTGCTCCACGCGGCTGATTGCGGCACAATAGTCACCGAATTTTCTGCAACAAATGGAATGGGAAATGGTCGCCGGACTCGAGATCCATGCTCGTATCAAGACAAACACGAAGATGTTCTGCGCATGCTCCAACGACACCTTCAATGCTGAGCCAAACACCCATATTTGCCCGGTCTGCAGCGGATTTCCGGGCACGCTTCCGGTACCGAACACAGAGGCGATCCGCCTCGGCGCGCTGACCGCGTTGGCGCTCAAATGCCGCATTCCGGCATTTTCCAAATTCGACCGCAAGAGCTATTTTTATCCGGATCTTCCTGCCGGCTATCAGATCTCGCAATTTGACGAGCCGATCTCGAGCAACGGCAAGGTGGAATTTTTTGTCGGAAACGAGAAAAAATCCGTCCGCATGAATCGCCTCCATCTCGAGAACGATGCCGGCAAACTCGTGCACGAAGGTGGCGAATCGCTCGTCGATCTCAACCGCGCCGGCAGTCCGCTGATGGAAATGGTCACCGAAGCGGATTTTCGCACGCCCGAAGAAATCGTCGCGTTTTTGAAAGAACTCCAAAAGATCCTTCGCACCGTCGGCAGTAGCGATGCCGATATGGAAAAAGGCATGATGCGCTGTGATGTCAATATTTCGCTGCGTCCCAAAGGACAAGAACAATTTGGCACAAAGACGGAATTGAAGAACATGAACAGTTTCAGCAATATCGAAAAAGCCGTCCGCGCCGAAATCGTGCGACAAAAAAAGATCCTCGAAGCCGGTGGCACCATCGAGCAAGAAACACGCGGCTGGGATGTGGAGAAGGAGGTTTCGGTCTCGCAACGGAGCAAAGAAGAAGCCGCCGATTATCGCTATTTTCCGGAGCCGGATATTCCCCCGCTCGATTTTGCCGCAGAGGATATCGCTCGACTTACGAGCGAATTGCCCGAACTTCCGGCGGCAAAACTCGAGCGCTTTGTCGCGGACTACGGTATCGCGTGGGACACGGCAGAGATTTTGGCGGGAGATGCGGATTTTGCCGCCTATTTTGAAACCGCGGCAAAAGCAAGTGGCAATGCCAAAAAAACCGCGAACTGGATCATCGGCGACCTCGCAGCGCATTTGAACGAAACCGGCACTCCGCTGCCAAAAGCAAAATTGTCAGCAGAAAATCTCGGCAAGATGGTCGCCCTGATCGAAAAGGGAACGATCTCGGGCAAGATCGCCAAAGAGATCTTTCCGGAACTGCTGGAGAGCGGACAAGATGTCGAAGCCCTCATCAAAGAAAAGGGCTTGGAGCAAGTCTCTGACAGTGGTGAGATCGAAAAGATCTGCCAAGAAGTCATCGACGAAAATCCGCAAAGTGTCGCGGATTTTAAGGGTGGCAAGGACAAAGCGCTCGGCGCACTCGTGGGGCAAGTGATGAAAAAATCCCGCGGTCAGGCGAATCCGCAAATGGCGAATGAGATTTTGAAGCGACTGATCGGGTAAAGAAATCCTGCCTTCTGATAGTTTTCCGCCGAGGTAAAAAGAGGACGGCAGGAGTTTGTGTCATTTGAAATCCTATGATGAAACGACTTGACCTTCGGCACGAAAAACAAGTGCTGGATTTTTGTTATCAATACGAAAAAGAGAGCTTATTTGTGATCGGGAGTTTTACCAATTACAAAAATACGTTTGAACAGAATGCATTTTACGGATATTTCGAAGGTAAAAAGCTCGTCGGGCTGGGAGTGTTTTTTACAAGATTCGGGAATCTGGTGATCACCGCACCGAATGAGACGATCAGCGCAGCGCTTATTGACTTTGCCATGCGAGAAGATCTGCAGATCCAATGTGTTGCCGCTTTTAAAAAATTTGCAGATTCGACTGTGGCGCATTTGCGGCAAGCTTATGGAAAAATCCCAAAAAAGATCAGCGAGCAGACCGTGTTTCTTCTGGAAAAGAAGGATTTTGTCGATTACTCCGATGGCAGAGAAACCAAGGCGACAATCGAGGATATCGATGAGGTGGCGATTTTCAATACGCAAAGAAAACTGGCAGAGGTTACGGAAAAGGAACGGAAAAAAGTGTTTATCAAAAATGAGTTTATCCTCCGCAAAAACGGCACGATCGTCTCGAAAGCGAACATCCATGGAGTATCGAGAAATTATTTTCAAATCGGAGGAGTCGGAACTTTGGAAGCACATCGCCAAAAAGGCTATGCCCGACAAGTAGTGAGCAAACTCTGCAAATCATTTTTTGAAGAAGGTCTGCAATTTGGTCTCTTGTTCACGGCAAATGATAATTTTGCCGCACAACGCGTGTACGCATCGATCGGCTTCAAACCGATCGACGCATTTATAGTCGTCACCTACTAAGTCTGGACTACGAGTAGGAAAGATTGCCGCCGGAACGGGCTGAGCCCCGTTCCGGCGAAATCGGATAGGAATTCTTCCCCCTGTTAAGGGGGACTGAGGGGGTTTGTATCTTATCAAGTTTCAAGAATCAAATTTGTGCTTCCTGCCGCCGGAGCGGGGTTGCACCCCGCTCCACACGTTTCCCCTCAGGTACGAACGGAAAAGCTTGGGATAGAATAGTGTTTCTGATATTTTCTAATAGTTCGTATAACAATCATGCCCATCAAACGCGTTACGTCGAATACACTTACGAATATGCACTTTCTCACCTTGACGGTATACAAGTGGTACTACGTTTTTGACCGTCGCTTGCGTTGGCGAATCCTGCTTTCGTCACTTGAATATTGCCAAGAGCACAAAGGGGTAAAGGTGTTTGCCTATGTCTTCATGCTCAATCATATTCATCTCATTGTCTCCGCGCCGGACGTCTCCGGTTTTTTGCGGGATTTCAAACGTCATACGACAAGACGAATACTTGAGGATATGAGAGAGAACGAATCATCGGCATTGTCGGTATTTGCCAAACCAGAGGGCACGCTTTATTTTTGGCAGACGACAAATATGCCGGTCGCC
>CAZYXI010000072.1:0-5790 GCA_964651215.1 uncultured Candidatus Peribacteria bacterium | reverse complement strand
CAATAAAATGCTGTTTTATTAATGTAAAAAAATTGTTTTTTACCTTAGATGTAAGTTTTGTTTGAAAAAATAAAACTCACTCGGTCCGCGCAATCCCCTCCACCCCCTCCACATGCTCGAGTTCGTTCGTCAGTCGCAGTAATTGATCGATGTTTTCGATCTCGATCTCGATTTCAAGCACGGCGGCAAACGGCGTGCGCGAACGGAAGGCAAAATTGGAGATATTGGCACCATTGCCGGCGATCACCTCTGTGATATCGCGCACAAAGCCGACACGGTCGAGTCCGCGAGTGATTTGGAGCATTGCGCGCTGCTTCGGTTCGTAGCCCTCGTAGTATGCTTCGAGAAAACGTGCCGGATCAAGTTTGTCGCGTGTGCTGCAATCGAGTCGATGGATGGTGACATGAGCACCGCGTGTGACAAAGCCAAAAATCGCGCCTCCGACCTTGGGCTTGCAACATTCCGCGAGTCGAAAGGGGATATTGTGACGACCGCCGATGATCAATTGCGGATTTTCCGTGAGCGATTTTTTCTTCACCTCCGCTTTTTTCTTCGGTTCCGCGAGTGGCGCTTTTTCTGTGCTGATGCTCTTGATCACCGCGGTCGGACTCATCGAGCCGTTGCCGATTTTGAGCAAGATCTCTTCGCGTTCTTTTTTTGACCGTTTTTTGTGATTGTACTCGCGCAATATACTGAGGTTTTGATCGAGCTCGTCAAAGCCAAAGCGCTGCAGGTAGCGATTGAGGATCTGTTTGCCTTCGCGCAAGAGGACACCGGTATCTTTTTCACGAAAGTATGCCTTTAGCTTGCCTTTTGCTTTCGAAGTCGTACACATCGTGATCCACGCTTGGCTCGGACTGACTTGTTTGCTCGTCACGATCTCGATCACATCGCCGCTGCTGATGATATAATTGAGCGGCACGCTTTTGCCGTTCGCTTTCGCGATACGGATATGCAGCCCGAGGTCGGAATGGATCGCAAAAGCGAAATCGATCGGAGTCGCGTTGACCGGGAGATCGATCACATCACCGGTCGGCGTGAGGGCAAAGATCCGATCAAAGAGTTCGTCGGTCGCCGTGTCTTTGGTAAAGTCTGTATTTTCCGCAAGACTCGATTCCATTTCCGACAGTTCTTCGAGCCATTGTTCGTTTTGTTCAAGGGAGGTCAACCGTGGCACCGAACCTTTTTCTTTGTAATGCCAATGAGCGGCGATACCATATTCCGCTTCCAGATTCATCGCTTCGGTGCGGATCTGGACTTCGATCGGGAGCGCGCGCCGCGTTACGCCCGACAGCCCCACCACGGTCGTATGGAGACTGCGATAGCCGTTCGGTTTTGGGACGGCGATATAATCCTTGAATCTGCCCGAGAGCGGCACAAAATGCTCGTGGAGGATCCCGAGTACGCTGTAGCATTCGGCAATGGATTTGACGACAACACGGATCGCAAAGATATCATAGAGATTCTCGACCGATTCTTCGTCTTTTTGGCGCATCTTGCGGTAGACACTGTAGGTATGCTTGACTCGACCGGAGACATTGCCGGTGATCGCATTGTCCTTGAGGAGTCCATCCAGTCTTTTTTCCGCATTGCGGATAATGCGTTCGCGATAGGCTTCCAGTCGCATCATCTGCTCACTGATCTGTCGATGCTCTTCCGGATGGAGATAAAAAAACGCGAGGTCTTCAAGCGGTGCCTTGAGCGCAAAGATACCGAGTCTGCCGGCGATCGGAGCATAGATATAGAGTGTTTCGCGCGCGACTTCTTGGCGTTCGTGCTCCGGAAAGAATTCGAGGGAGCGCATTTTGCAGAGGCGTTCGGCAAGAAGCATCATCACGACACGGATGTCTTTTGCCATTGCGACGAACATTTTGCGCAGGGCGGCGATCTGATGGTCTTCGTTTTTGATTTTGACATTCGTGATCTTACTTAGGCTTTCGATCAATTCTTGCAATTCGTCATCAATCGGGAAGGGCTTTTTTGTCCCTGAGATCGGCGAGAATTTGTAGAGTAGCGTCGCCTTGAGCATCTTGTCATCGGGGTTGAGGTCCAAGAGGATATCAAGCACGCAGAACAAGTTTTCGAGTAAGGTCTTGCCGTTTTTTTGGGTTTTGTTCTCGGTATGTCGCTCGACGTGGCGGCAGCACTCCAAAAATCCATCTTCATCAAAATCCCTGATCACGGTCTTCGCCTTGGCAAGGACGGACTCGAGTTTCTCCACGCAGAGAGAGAGAAAAGAAAATCGCTTTCATTTTCCCAGACTTTTCTGCATTTTGCACGCGAGTTTTTCTTTCTTTTTTCCGCCGCTTCTGGCACAATGTGGTGAGCTCTCAAACCCATCATCTAAAAACGCCCATTACGACTTTTCTCACAATTTCTCTCAAACGATATCATGTCCAATACTCCATTCGAACGCTTTACTCCGGAGGCGCAACAGGCGCTCAAGACCGCCGAAGCCGAAGCACGCCGTTTGCACAGCGATACGATCGGCACACATCACTTGTTGGTCGGAATATTGCAGCAAAAAAAGACCCTCGCATACTCGCTGCTCGTACGGGTCGGCATCGCCGAGCAGGTGATCATGCCGCTCGTCGCCGAATCCAATGAGACTCCCGAGCCCGGCAGGGAAGGCGGGCTCTCACTCGAACTCAAAAAGGTCTTGGAGGGGGCGATCAAAATGTCTTTCCAATTCCGCCATCAATTCGTCGGAGTCGAGCACTTGCTCTTTTCCATGCTCGAGCACGACAACTGCGCCGGCAGCCAGATCCTCAAAAAAATGCAACTCAGCACCGGTGATCTGCGACGCCAACTCGAAGAGATCTTCACCCAGATCTCCGAAGGCGGTCGTACCGGAGGCAGACCGCCGGAAAACATGATCCAAACCCTCGAAGGGCTCCTTTCCGGACTCCAAGGAGCACTTGCCGGTATGAAGCCGGGCGAAGATTTCGCCGATGGCTATCAGCACAAAAAGCGTCCCGAAGACGAAGAATCCGACACGCCCGCGCTCGACTTCTTCTCCACCGATCTTTCCGAAGAATGCCGCAACGGCAAACTCGATCCGGTGATCGGGCGCGATCCCGAGATCGAACGCATGGTCACGATCCTCAATCGCAAAACGAAAAACAACCCCGTCCTCGTTGGCGAACCCGGCGTCGGCAAGACCGCGATCGTCGAAGGTCTCGTGCAACGCATCGAGCGTGGCGCGATCCCCGATTCGCTCTTGGGCAAACGCATTTTGGCACTCGACATGGGCAGCCTCGTCGCCGGTACTAAGTATCGCGGCGAATTTGAAGAGCGGCTCAAAGAAGTGATCGAAGAACTCGTCGAATCCGAAGGCGAAGTCGTCCTTTTTATCGACGAACTCCACACTGTCGTCGGTGCCGGTTCCGCCGAAGGTTCGCTTGATGCGGCGAATATTTTGAAGCCCGCTCTCTCGCGCGGACGCATCCAAGTGATCGGTGCGACCACCTATGACGAATACCGCAAATATGTCGAAAAAGACAAAGCGCTCGAACGTCGTTTTCAGCCGATCACAGTCGAAGAGCCTTCCGTCGAAGACGCGACCACGATCTTGCGCGGCGTCGCCGCCGGCTTTGAAGCATTCCATCATGTCGCCATCTCGGACGAGACCATCGCCGAAGCGGTCAGCCTCAGCAAACGCTTTATCGCCGACCGGTTTTTGCCGGACAAGGCGATCGACCTGATCGATGAAGCCTGCGCCAAAAAAGGCGGACGCAGCCAAAGCCACTCCGAAGAGATCCAAAAGATCGACGAGCAGATCATCAAGATCACCAAGAAAAAAGAAGAAGCCGTCAAAAATCAGAATTACGAAAAAGCCCTCGAGTGGAAAAAAGAAGAAGAGCGCTTGCGCGAGCAGATCAGCGATATCCGTACCGCCAAAAAGCCTTCCACGCCACCGGTGCCGATCACCGCTCACGACATTGCCGAAACGGTCGCCCGTATCACGCAGATCCCGGTTTCGCGCCTTGTCAAAAGCGAACGCGAAAAACTCCTCAATCTCGAAAAAAGTCTCGCCAAACGGGTCATCAGCCAAGAAGAAGCCATTTCCGAAATCTCGCGCTCGATCCGTCGCAGCCGCACGGGGATTTCTGACAGTCGTCGTCCGGTCGGAAGTTTTCTCTTTATGGGTCCGACCGGTGTCGGCAAGACCGAACTCGTGCGCGCCCTTGCCGAAGAGATCTTTGGCAGTCGCGACAGCCTCATCAAAATCGATATGAGTGAGTTTATGGAGCGGCACAACGTCTCTCGCTTGGTCGGTGCTACCGCCGGCTATGTCGGTCACGAAGAAGGCGGTCAGCTTACCGAATCGGTCCGTCGCAAGCCGTTTTCGATCGTGCTCTTTGACGAGATCGAAAAGGCGCATCCGGACTTCCAAAACGTCCTCCTGCAGATCCTCGAAGACGGCGAACTGACCGATGCCAAAGGGCGCCGCATCAGTTTCCGCAATACGATCATCGTCATGACCTGCAACCTCGGCGCCGATGTGCTCACCGAAGAAGCGGTCAAGATCGGCTTTAGCGCTTCCGGAGAAGGACTCGAAAAGGCCGATTCCGATTATGAAGACAAAAAGGGCTTTGTGATGGAAGAGCTCCGCCGTCACTTCCGTCCCGAATTTCTCGGTCGTCTCGACTCGGTGATCGTCTTCCGACCGCTTACTTCCGAATCGATCAAAAAGATCGTCAAGATGAAACTGGGCGAACTCGGGAATCGCCTGGAAGAAAAAGACATTTCGCTTGCCTATACTTCTGCTGCCGTCAATTATCTCGCGGAAGCCGGTTTTGATCAAAAAGCCGGTGCGCGCAAGATCCGGCGGGTGATCTCGGACGAGGTCGAAGACCAGATCGCCTCCGAACTTCTTCAATTTGAAGATACCGAAGGCATCATGGTCGAAATCGACAAGAAGAAAGCCGAAAAGCACATCCGCATCAAAGTCACTCCTCCCAAAAAAACCACCGCCAAAAAGACGGGTAAAAGCGGTGAATTGGCGAAGGTGTAAGCAAGTCGCAAGTTGTAATCATGAGGTCGCAAGAAGGGGCTGTTTGCCCGTTGTTCTGTCCCCTGCAGAGTCTTCGCGACTCGCTTCGTAGATGCTTTGAGTAACTTGCAGATCGAAAAACGGCAACATCGAGTGATGTGCCGTTTTTCGATTTATGACGCCAAAGTTCTCTAGTGAGAGACTTTGACGGTGAGGTGATACAAATCCCAATTATAAAACGAATATTTTCTTTTTAAACCCCCTTCAATTCCCCCTTAACAGGGGGACGAGAAAGAAGTTTTATAAATGGAATTGGTATGAGATTCGAAAACACTTCAAACAGTGAGTCCATGCCCTTCTTTTTTGAGCCACGCGCGTGCGGTTTTGAAATCCGGAAGGATCGACTTCACCAATTTCCAAAAATTCTTCGAATGATCCAGGTGCCTCAGATGTGCCAGTTCGTGCACGATCACATAGTCGATTACTTCCGGCGGCGCCATGATCAGACGCCACGAAAGACTGATCGTACCACTGCTGCTGCATGATCCCCAGCGTTTTTTGGCGCTACTCAATCGGATTTTGGAATATAGAAAATCATGCTTTGTAGCGAAATATTCCACACGTTCGCAAAAATACTGTTGAGCTGCTCGCCGATACCATTTTTCAAAGGCTTGCTCGGGATCGGAGAGTTCTTTGCCGGAGAGGCAAAAGCGATTGTTTTCGAGTCGTAAACAGGCATACGAATCATATTCGATCACGAGCGGAATGTCTTTTCCGAGATACCAAAATGTTTC
>CAZYXI010000071.1:0-5846 GCA_964651215.1 uncultured Candidatus Peribacteria bacterium | reverse complement strand
GAAAGTTGTTATCAGAAAGCGGTGTATTGATTTCTTGAGATTCAAGAAACAAGATGCAGGATTCAAGAATTTTCTTCAATCCGCCATCATACTCGATTGAGGTGCAACTTTGGGCGGCTATCGGAATCCAGGAGAAGCTTGCGTAGAAGTCAGAAAAACCACAAACTCCGTCATTCCCGATGCAGGTGCGGTTTCGGGAGGAGTCGGGAATCTTGAATCAGCGTCATTGAAAACAGGAATGTATAATTCGAAAAAGTAGGACTCATCCAAATGTTTCATTTTTCCCAAGCGTTACCGTCGAGTGTATTTCTCGTTCAAAACGACGTCATTCCTTTTGGTATGACGCATCAAGGGGCGGAATTGCAATTGAATATATGTTGATCATCGTGGTGCCGGGAGTGGGAATCGAACCCACACGAGGTTGCCCTCAAGGGATTTTAAGTCCCTCGTGTCTACCATTTCACCATCCCGGCTTCAAGGAGCAAGAAGTAAGTCTTAAATCGTAAGAACCAAGCAAGCGAGCAAACAACTTACAACTGAGAGCTTAAAACATATATCTTGAACTGGAGGCGACGGGCGGAATCGAACCGCCGATAAAGGCTTTGCAGGCCCCTGCCTTACCACTTGGCCACGTCGCCATCACTTGAGCCCGATGTTGTCAAATATGCGAGCGATCTCACCCGGAATGCTATCGCTTGACTGAGGAGACAGCACTGCGGTCACGACGAGTCCGCGAGAGTTTTGTACGAGTCCCGTCTGCCAAAATCTGAGGAGGCGCTCATCCGGTGCGGATCGCGCGGTAAATTCGGTGACGGTCGTGAGCTGTCCGGCGATCTGCTCTTCGCGCGATTGGATTTCTTCATAATCGAGCAAAGTCGCCGCGTTATTTTCTCGTATTTGACGAGAAAATTCAAGAGCAGTTACGTTTGAAGCGATTTGCTCGGAAGTGACGACCAGGTTTGGATAAATGCCGCCATCGGCTTCGCGTCGGCGAAAGACCACGATCGGATCGCGCGACAAGACCGCATCCGAAAATTCGGCGGCGGCGATTTCGCGCCAGGATGATGGGATGATAAAGCGCATCCCCGGTTTTTCGATCGTGATGCCCGGAGTATTGTCGTTTGTCGGAGAGGGCGACTGATCGCCTTCACCATCCTCTGACCCGCATCCGGCGAGGAGGAATATCGTGCCGCACAAAACAAGGAATCGTTTCATCAGAGATATTTTTCCATAAAACGATCATTTTGAAAAACATTTGCCAAAAACAAGCGAAGCCCCTTGCAGAAAAATCGGATTTGCGGCAGATTAAGGGGAGGTATGATATTTGTAAATCCGTGAATTTTTCTATTATTCCGCTCGGTCCGTTTTTGATCCCCACAGGTGGGATCATTGTCTTTATCGGAGTATTGGTCGCGGCGGCGGTATTGATCCACACCATTCGTGATGAAGATATTTCGCTCAAGTTTTTGAGCGATCATTTGTTCTTTTTTGTCATCATCCCGTTTTTGTTTGGACGCATGGGGGCGTTTTTGTCCTTGTGGCCGACTGTCAGACAACGCCTGCCCGAAGGCGACATCATCGGTTCTATCATCGAGATCTTCCGCTCTTTTTTCCTCTTCGGTGACGGGCATCTGCAATCGGACTGGGCGATCGGTGGGTTTTTTGCGGTCTTCTTTATGATCGCCGCCTGGCGCAAAGAAAAATTCTTTGCATGGCTTGACGCCTTCATCCTTCCCGGAGTCGTCCTCGCCTTTTTTGTCGCCTTGGGAGGGTTTTTTTCCGGTTGGAACTACGGCTCTCCGGCACCGAGCTGGTTGCCGTTTCCACTTTCGGTGACGTACGAATTACAAGAAGTCCGCTACTCCGTGCCGATCTACTCCGTCCAGCTGTATTCCGCCGTGTTATTGGCGCTTGTGTTTTGGATTGGTTGGATCTTTTGGGAACGGAAGATCTGGCGGCGCTGGAGCGCGGGCAAGTTTTTTATGGTGATGCTGTTTGTTCTCGGCGTGACGAATGCGTTTCTCGATCTCTTCCGTGGTGACGTCGTGGCGATGCCTTTTGGAATCCGTCTCCCTCAGATCATGAGCATTTTGATGTCCCTTTTTGCCGTATTCTTTTTGCTGTTCATCATCCGCGACAAACCCTTTTTAGAACGCTTCCATCAGGACGAACTTGTACCGCGCGGACCGAAAGACACCGATAACGATCCGATCTAGCGGCGCAGAAACAAATCGCTGCTCCACTTCACAGATGCGCGACGATATGCCAAGATGATCGCGCACGATTTTTCACACATCAATGGCGTTTTATCAGAAGTATCGACCCAAAACCCTCCAAGAACTCGTCGGGCAAGAGTTTGTCCGACAGACACTCCAGGCTTCGCTGAAGAGTGACAAGACCGCGCATGCATACCTTTTTTTCGGTTCGCGCGGTACCGGCAAGACCAGTACCGCTCGGATTCTCGCCAAAGCCCTCAACTGTCAAACTCCGCGTGCATCCGGCGACCCCTGTAATCAATGCGAGTTTTGTTTGGGGGCGGACAATGGTTCATTTGTCGATATGATCGAGATCGACGGCGCGAGTAATCGCAAGATCGAGCATGCGCGAGCATTGATCGAAAAGATCTACTTTTCCCCGACACTCGGCAAACGCAAGGTCTACATCATCGATGAGGTGCACATGCTCACCAAAGAAGCTTTTAACGCATTATTGAAGACGATCGAAGAACCGCCCGAGCATGCCTTTTTTCTTTTGGCAACGACCGAACTCAATAAAGTCCCTGAGACGATCCGCAGTCGCTGTCAGGTTTTTACCTTCCATCGACTCACCCCGGAACAGATCGCCGGCAGGCTGAGCGAGATCGCACAAAAAGAATCGATCACCGTCGAACATGATGCTCTCTTGCTGATCGCCAAAAAATCTCTCGGCGGACTTCGCGATGCCATCGGTCTTTTTGAGCAGGTGGCAACGAGCGGAGAAGTGACCGTCAAGCAAATGCAGCAAGAACTCGGCATGGCATCGATGAACGACTTGGAGGAGTTTTATGCCATGATCGATCAGCGTGATGCGGAAGCTGCGATCCGCTTTGTCGGCAGTCTTTCTTCGGAAGGAGTCTATCTCGGTGATTTTCTGGAACAATTGTTGGGTCATCTCCGAGGCATCATGCTGACCGCATCACTCGCCGACGGCAACGACGCGCGGGCGCGACTCGAGAAGGTGATCGAAGATATTGCGCTATTTGATCAGGCGCGACGGACATTGCGCGATTCGCCGATCCCGACCTTGCCGATCGAAATCGCCATCGTCAAAGCGACGCTGTTGACACCGGGCGACCAGAACCAACCGCCCAAAAAAGATGAAAGCTGGAGCATCTTTGGAAAAAAGGAGCAAAAGCCGTCCGCAGCGGAACCTGCTTCATCGAAGCCGCCCGCAAAATCGGATGAAATTCCCAAAATCGAACAAACGCCTTCGCAAAGGACAAAAGAATCCGCTTCGCCTCTTACAACCGGCAAAGCGTTTACCGGCGAGACACTGAGCAGCTCTTGGTCGACGGTACTCGAACACCTTCAGGATGCGGTATTGAGGATCGCCTTGCAGCAAGCGCAATCCGCAGTGGTGGATGAAGCACTTGTTTTGACCTTTCCGGCAGAGACGCATCGCAATCAGGTCCGTGACACCAAACGCATGGGAGAGCTTAAGGCGGCGTTGGACAAGGTGTTCCATGAGGGGATCGAAATCCGACTCGAAACCAAGACCGTCATCCTCGAACCTCTCGAGCAGAGTTCTGAAGCCGATACCGAGACTTCCGGTGAAGATAGTCCGGTGACCGACCCCAATGTCATTTCTGAGATATTCGGTGCCAAGCAAACCGACCGAGCATAAGCAGCACTTGCGACAGGCGGCAAAGCAGATCCGCCACAGTCTTTCCCAAGGATTCGTGGAACATGCTTCACATGAGATCGTGTCTCATCTGTGCGACTGGGAGATTTTTGATACTGCTCGCAATATCGCCCTCTTTGCGCCGCTTCCCGGAGAACCCGACCTGACTGCCTTGCTGAAGCATGGGGATGATCGCCATCGATTCGCATTTCCTCGCATCGATTCTACTCGCCGCTTGCAGTTCCATTTTGTCTCTGATGTTGGCGAGCTCAACACTCCCAATCGCTTCGGAATCGCCGAACCGATGCCGTCACAGGAAGCTACTTCGCTCTCTCAAATCGATCTTTTGCTGGTTCCGGCACTCGCACTTGATCCGAGTGGAAATCGGCTTGGATTTGGCGGCGGATATTACGATCGCATGTTGGCGGAGTATCCGGGGGTCTCGGTCGGAGTCGTGTTTGCGGAACAGATGATGCCTTCTGTTCCTTCCGAAATCCATGACCGCACGGTGGACTTTATCCTGACACAGAAGGGGATTTATTGCCCTGCAAACACATCACCAAATGCGGAAATCTAAAGAATGGAGTTGACAGACTGTATCACATGCACTAGTGTTACAGTACAATGAAACGTTGCGAGTGCTTTCATTTCTTCCATACCGCCGATGTCGACATCGTCACAAACTCTCCCTGCTGCCAAAAAGGATCTGGTACTCCGGTTGTTCCGAGCTACAAAGGACGAAAGCGAGCTAAACCGGTTGTTCGAAGCGATTTTGACCCCATCCGAAATCGCCGCTCTGTGCGAAAGAGCTCTCATCGTCGAAGCCTTGCTCGCCGGCAAAACGCAACGTGAAATTTCACGCCAAACCGGTGCCGGCCTCGCCACGATCGCACGCGGCAGTCGCGAGCTCAAGTACGGGAGCGGTATCTTGCACACCCTTTTTCAACGCCTCTCATGAAATATAGTTTTGGAAATCTCGCGCTTTTTGCTCGCAGAGAACAAATTCCGCTGCGTGATGCCGCCGACATCTATACTTCGCTCCGCCAAGACGGCAAGCCCGCCTTCCTCTTCGAATCGCGTTCGGTCAATCCGATCTATGGACGCATGAGCCTGATCGGGATCAATCCGATCCTCGAGCTATCGGCAACCGGTGACCTCGTCACCTTGCAGGTGATGCGACCGCGCGGTGAGGCGTTTTTTACCACCTTTGTCGAATCGGGGATTTTGTCGATCGCCGATGAGATCATCGAACAGACGCCGACCAGGCTCGTGATCAAGATCACAAAAGACAGCGGTTTTTTGGCGGAGGAACAGCGCACGCGACGCAAAAATACCGCATCCGTCCTTCATCGTTTCCTCGGATTTTTTCAGTGTGATCACGAAGCCTTGCTCGGTATTTATGGCGGATTTTCGTATGATTTTGCGCGCCTGTTCGAAGAGATCCCATCGCTCCATCCCGAACGGAGCGACATCCCCGAATTCCATTTTTTCCTCTTTGACACCTTTGTCCGTATCGACCTGATCAAAGAGAATGCCGAAGTAATCTGTTTTCGCAGTTCGGAGCTTGAAGCGGAAAAAGCGCTCCTAAACGTAAAAACCGCCGCTTCCGATGAGGTATTGACCTGTCCGTATTTTTCGGTCGGCAATATCGAGTGCGACACATCCACAACGGAATATGAGCGACTTGTCCAAGTGGCAAAGGATCTTGCGAAGCAAGGAGACACCTTTGAGGTCGTTTTTTCGCGCTGTTATTCGGGAGCATTCTATGGCGATCCTCTCGCGGTGTATCGGATCTACCGCGAGAAAAATCCGGCACCGTATCTCTTCTTTTTTGATTTTGGAAAGAGCCAATTGGTCGGTGCGAGCCCCGAGATGATGGTACGCGTCGAAGGGCGTAAGGCGCATTTGCGTCCGATCTCCGGCACGCGACCGCGCGGCAAAGACCCGATCTCCGATCACGAAAATAT
>CAZYXI010000070.1:0-5850 GCA_964651215.1 uncultured Candidatus Peribacteria bacterium | reverse complement strand
TTTCCCTTTACCTTCGAGACTCCCGGAGACTACAAAATGGAGCTCACCGTCGGAAAAGGATTCAAGACGATCGAAACCTTCACCATCACGCCCCGTCCGCCGGTACCCGTGTTCAGTGCCGAAGTCAAACGCCCCGCCGAACCCGGCGTATATCGCTTTGACGCGAGCGAAAGTGGCGCCACAAAAAAGAGTTCGCTTCAATATGCCTGGGATTTCGACGGCGATGGCAAATTCGATGCGCAGGGAGTGAGCGATCCGATCATCGAACACGACTATACCGCACCCGGACAATATGCGGTCACTCTCGAGATCACTGATGAATACGGGGTGTCCGCGCGTACCGTCAAAACGATCCAGGTCGAATCGGTCTTCAATGTCCGACTTCTGCCGGAGCGGCTCGCCGTTCAAGTCGGCGACGATATCGGCTTTCGCGCCGATGCTTCCGCCGGTATCGAATATGTATGGGACTTTGGCGACGGAAACACATCCGAGCAACCGGAAAACGCCACCCATGTCTATACCGCCCCCGGAGAGTTCGAGGTGCGAGTTACGGTGACCGATGCGCTTGGCAACACGAATTCCGCCGCCGAAAAGATCCTTGTCGGTGAAGCGGGATCGGTGCTCCCCGTCGTCTTTCTTACTGTCAAAGGAGAAAGGCGTACGCCTTCCGATTCTGTCTGCAAAGGTGGTCCGGCGATCACACTGGCGCGCAACGAAACCCTCGAATTGGATGCGACCCGGTCGCTCGGAGCGACCGGAAACACGAGCGGGCTCGATTATGTCTGGGATTTTCACGATAATAGTTTTGCGGACGGAGGACGGATCTCGCGGAAGTTTTCCGAACTGTCATCTTCGGATGATTGCGAACGGATCACGCTGACGGTCGCCGACGGAGAAAAACAAGCCACCCGAGAGATATACGTCTTCATCCAGAATTCACCGCCCGTACTCGCCGGACTTTCGGTCGAAACTGCGAGCGAACAGTGCTCGACCCCCTGTCTTGTCGACTTGACCGCCATTGGCGCCAGCGATCCGGACGGACGCATCGGCGAATATCGTTGGTGGGCATATCGGATCGGAGACCCGGAAAAAATCGGCTACACCGTCACCACCGACCCCCGCACAACGATCAGCATACCGGCACGCGGTCTCGAGAACGACCAAAACCAATACCATTTTGTCGTGGAACTGGTCGATGCCTATGGCGAGAGCGTCCTTTCCGAAGACCTCCTCGGTCGGTCGTCCGCCGTGACGGTGATCAATCGGGACAACCCCGTGCCCATAATCGAATTCGTTTCCGATCGGCAATATGTCAATACGAATATGCCGGTGACTTTTAGTGCGAACGTGTCGTTTTCGGATGGATCGACCATCGGCAGCGCTTCTTACGATTGGGATTTTGATGGCGACGGCGAATTCGATGATACTTCCGGCGGAGCGACCGTCAGCCACTCCTTCGCCGAACCCGGCACGTATCAAGTGCGATTGCGAGCCACGGTCAACGGGATCGCGGGCAGTATCACCCGTACCATCACCGTCACCGAAGGGATCGGCTATCCGCTTGCCAGCTTTTTTTATACCGCTACGGACGAGACACTCGTCGTCTTTGATGCTTCCGACTCGCGCTCCGATCCGGTATCTGCCGAAGGATTGGAGTACGCCTGGGATTTTGACACCACGGTCGATAGTGACGGCAACACCATTCCGGATGATGATACCGATGCCAGCGGAGTTACGGCAGAACACCGCTTCGCATCCGCAGGAGAATACGAGGTGGCGCTCAGGGTATTTGATGCCGAAGGAGGGACCGCTGAAGAGCGACAGCTCGTTCGTCTCGGACTCAAAGAAGCCGCACCGCCACTTGCTTTTGGCACACCATTCGCCGTTTCGCCTCGTCTCACCTCCGCGACTCCGATGGCGACATTGCAGTTGCTGGTACGCAAAAATCCTTCCGCAACCGACTTGCTCTTTGATATTATGGCATACGGCACCGATCTGGGACTGACCTCCTACACCGGACCGGCACGATTCCGGATCGTGCAAGGCGAAGGAGAATTTGTCACTGCCGATACCGCACCGTTCGAAAACGGATTCGCCTCGCTGCAGATTCGGGCACTCGCCACCGACTCGCCATTGTCGATCGAGGTCGCCACCGACTCGCTCTTGGGCGGGATCGGAGAACGGATCGAATTTGTCCCCAGCCATTTTTCCGCTCCCACCCAATGATTCGATGGATCGCACTTTTGACGGCACTTTGGATACTGCCCGCCGCACTCGCCAGTGGTCAGATCGCCGTCCAACCTGGCGAAGTGGTACGGATCGAAGCCGAATCCACTCTCAAAAATCCGACCTTTGTCTGGACGATCCGTCAAGGTGAAGCGGTCGTCGACACCCGCAGCGGGGCATCCTTTGCATATGCCTTTGCCGATTCCGGAAATTATACCGTCGAACTGCTTGCCGAAGATGTCGAGGTGGGTGCGCAAGAAGTGACGAACGTCGATGTCCTTGTCGGGAAAAGCAACAACGAACTCTTGCCCCTGAGGGCAGTCTTCAAATCCCTGCCCGCCGCCAACGATTCCGGTGAGGCGCAACTCAATGCCACCGGTCCGCAAGCGGTCCTGTACGCCAGTGAAAGCGAAGGGAACATCGCCGAATATCGCTTCGACCGCAATATCGCCGTCGATTCGGATGGCGATGGCGATCCCGCGAACGACATCGACAACAGTGCCGACGAAAGCCTGCGGAGCGGCGCACCTTGGGGTGTCACCTTTGCCGAACTTACCGAACCGGTGACGGCACGTTTGACGGTGGTCGGTGAAGACAGCAGCGAAGCAAGCGCCGACATCACTTTTGTCCCCAAACCGGAGCCCGCTCCCGACACCAAATTGACCGCAAGCATCACCGCCGTTCCCACCATCAACAGCGATGGCGAGATGCTCCTTGCCGGTGAGGCCGCCGAAGCCGTCCTTTACTTTGGTGACAGCAAGGGCGACATCATCCAATATCGCTTCGACCGCAATATCGCCGTCGATTCGGATGGCGATGGCGATCCCGCGAACGACATCGACAACAAAAACCATCCCTCCTTCTTAAGTGGCGAACCGCTCCAGGTCACACTCCGCAAAAGTGAGGGCGAAAGCCAGATCTTCCAATTGATCGTCGTGTCCGCAGATGGCAAGGGGAGCCGCATCCGTCGCCGCGTTGTGTTTCAAGAATCGACGCCCGTGGTGCCACCCCAGGGCAATGTCGAATTGGCACCCAGACTTTTTCTCGATCATAGCCAAGTCGCCGTCGGGGAAACGGTGCTGTTCCAAGTCTTCGGTGCGCCACAGGGAACGCGGTTTTCTTGGGATTTTGACAATGATGGCGAGATCGATGCCTCCAGTGAGACCGCGACCGCGCGTTATGCCTATCAAAACGAAGGCGAGTTTACCCCGAGCGTGACGGTGGTTCGAGGAGATCAGTCAAAGGTCCTTACCGAATCCATCATGGTTTCGGGCATCGCAGACGAAGGAGTGGTCGGCATCGCGCCGACTGCCGATTTTTCTTTTGTCGTAGAAGGGAATACGGTACGATTCACCGATCTTTCCGCCGCCGATCCGCGCAATACCGATCCTTCCCTGCAGCACCAATGGGAGTTTGGCGACGGGGAAACAAGTGACGAGACGGATCCGGAACACGGATATGCCGCCACGGGAACTTTTGCCGTGACGCTGACGGTCACCGACAGTGCGGGAGAAAGCGCTTCCAAAACCGTCGAAATCACGATCGCAGAGATTACGACTACCCCATCGCCTTCGGCGGAGGCAACGGATGCGACCGAGACACCGAGCCCGAGCGCAACTCCGAGCGAACCGGATGTCGACACCGATACGGGTGGTAACATTTTCTTTACGCTGATCAAGTGGCTTTTGTTCTTGCTCTTTTTTGTCCTGCTCTTGCTTGTCGGGTACTTTGTCTATCGCAAGATCCACGACCCCGATCAGAGTTTTCAAGAGATCTTGGATGAAGAACGCGAACGCTTTTTCCACTTTCATTCCCACACGACAGCGCAAAAAGACGAAGCATCGCCCTTTGTCGTGCAAAACTCCGCCTCTGCGCCCGCACAAGATGGGGAGCGATCGATCGAAGACGCCACCATCATCGAAAAACCGACCGCCTCCCGACCGCCTCTGGATCCACATTCGCCTTTTGTCGAAGCCGAGCAACGATCTTCGTCATCACAGTCCGCACCGAAAGCGCCGCAACAACCGCAAGCCTCATCGGTGCGACCTGAGCAACCGGCATCCGGAGACGCCGCCGAGCAGTCGATCACTCCTCCCGAACCTCCGTTTAAGCAATCGTCCCCTCCAGCGCAACCTCAGACACCGAGTGTGATGGCACCACCACCTGCTGCGCCGCCGGATACCAAGGCACCGACCGAACAGAAGGCGGAAGTCCGCTCGGATATCAAAGAAGAAATGCCCGATTGGTTGCGTGAAGACCGCGGCAATA
Organism: uncultured Candidatus Peribacteria bacterium; assembly: GCA_964651215.1. Lineage (GTDB taxonomy): Bacteria > Patescibacteriota > Gracilibacteria > CAIRYL01 > JBGSOV01. The sequence continues at coordinate 1,356 of CAZYXI010000070.1, read as the reverse complement.
GTGCGTCACCACCACCTGCGCAAGCATCATCACCGCAAACACAAGAGCCTCCCGCCGTCCCCAATCCGCATCGCGAAGCTCCGGCAGTGGAGACAAAGCCGCAACAACCGGCGCCTCCACCACCACCTGCGCAAGCACCCCACGCGCAATCGCCGTTTGCGAGCGCTTCACAAAATCCATCGGCGCCTCCTCCGCCCCAACAGCAAGCACCAACACCGACGGAGCCAAGAGCGCCACAGCCCACTGAGCAACCGGCGCCCTCTCCTGCGCAGCCGCAGACACCAAGTCCGCAAGCGCCGACACCTCAGTTCCCCGCTGCTTCCGCACCTCAAGCGCCACCGCCACCACAGCCGCAACGTGATGTTTCTGCACCTCCTCCTCCGCCAGCCCCTCTTGCACCCCCACCGACACCATCGCAGCAGCCTTTATCTGACAAAACGGGACCACGGAAGCCCTCGGATACCCAAAAAGACATCGCCGGAGAAATCGATTTGCCGATCAAACGCGATGACGCCTCCGACAAGAAATCGCAGTAAGCCGCTTATTAACTTACTCTGACGAGTAAAAGCCGTTTCTCACAAAAAAGACTTGATTTCCTTATCCACATGCGACAATATGGGAAATGATTTTTCTTTTTTTCTTGTCTTATGACAAAAGCCGATATGGTTAATGCAATCGCTGCATCTGCAGGTATTACCAAGAAGGCTGCTGCTGCTTCCCTCGAGGCAGTCATCAACCTCATCACTGCTGAACTCAAAAAGGGTCACAGTGTCACTATCACTGGCTTCGGAACATTCCGTGTCAGCAGCCGAGCCGCTCGCACGGGTGTCAACCCACGTAACCCATCCGAAAAGATCAAGATCCCAGCAATGAAGATCCCGGTCTTCAAGGCTGGTAAAGCTCTCAAGGATTCCGTTCGCTAAGCGATTGCTTGTCTTTGACAGAAAAAACCGCCAGCCCTTCGCGGCTGGCGGTTTTTTGTTATTCGGCTTTTTTCGTATGTGACGCAAATGGGAGGAGTTAGCGACGCTGCCCGATCGACTTTTTGCAAACGGTCGTCACATTCCCGCGCGGATTCATTTCGACCGTGATCTCCGCCCACTTCGGCTCGACCACTTCGGCGAATTCCGCCGCGATCACTTCGGTCACACCTTCATGAAAGATCTTTAGATCGCGAAAAGCGCCCAAGAACAATTTAAAACTCTTCAGCTCCAAGCACTTCGCCTGCGGTACATATTCGATCACCACGCGTCCGAAGTCCGGCATGTCCGAAAACGGGCAAATACAGGTCAGTTCCGGTGATTCGATGCGGATGACCTGGTCGCCCTTGACCTCTTGTTGATACGCGAACGTTTC
>CAZYXI010000069.1:0-5859 GCA_964651215.1 uncultured Candidatus Peribacteria bacterium | reverse complement strand
AGTTCTTACCTTCGCTTAATTGCAATTTTACCCCCCAGATTTTTTTCTTTAACTCTTTTTCTCATAAAATGCTTGATACCCGATCCGCTTCGAGTCGAGAAGATTTAAGTGGAATCGGTAAAGAATGTGGCTTGATTACATTAAGTAATGCATTAGCAGTGCACAGAAGATTTTTGGAGATATGTCTTCACAAATACGAGTCGGCATCAAAACCCGATACTGATGATTCGCAAGAGCTTCTTGACAAAAACCCTGAGAAATACAGAAGGCGAATTGAACGAGAATTTGGTAATATTGATAAGATATGCCCTTGGCTCTCGGAGTTTAATTTACGCTCATTGCAAAGTGGATCTGCTGAGGAAATTAAGTCGGAGCTAGGAAAAATTAGGGCACTAAATAACAAATGGCTTTCGCTGCTACCAACACTAAGTGAGCTTGGCCAACGAATCGAGGCAGCGAAAGCAAAACCATCCAACAAGCCTTTTTGGACACCTTCTCACACATAATTTTTTTCAAGAACAGGGAAACATTTGATCTGCCGCCGGAGCGGGGCTGAGCCCCGCTCCACACGTTTCCCCCCAGATACGGTAGCAATCTCTCGGAATTAATCATTTGCAGCAATTCATAACAAAAGGAATCAAAATCCTTTCCGGTAATATTGAATAAATAATTAGTGCAAGAACATATTCTTTAGGTCACTTGTTCTTACGATTTGTAAACTCAGGGAAACATGAGGAACGGGGTGCAACCCCGTTCCGGCGAGGAGTAAATGAATTTCATACGGAACAAGCTCGAAATATCGAGTAAAAACACTCGATTCATTTTATTCATGCACTCACACCATCAATAATTAAACGCGACTGAGCATTGCTCACTTTTTTTTATCTCAATCAATCGTTCCTCCAATTTCAAGATTAAGTCTTCGTATTCCGGAAAGACACGTTTGATTTCTTTGCGATTGATTTTGTCGCCATTCTCTAGCCATTTGAGAATCAAATCAATTCTTTTTCTTACAAACTGGCACCGTTTCGCAAATTTCCTATTTTGACTGATTTCGACTTCAAGCTTGACTTCCAACTGCTTCAGCCAATGCAGCACTTTCTTTCTGCACCGATCTATTTCTTTCGGTGTATTGCTCGAAAACAGAATTTCCATGTATCCAACCACACAAAGCGCTTCATCATATTCGGTGAGCGAAAATCGTTTGTGTTTTCCAAACATGATGGTTGTCTTAAAATGATTTATCATTCTGATTTTCTAATTGCTATCGGTCAAGTCAAATCCTCTTTTTTTGTATCAAAAAACCGCCCATTTTGCGGACGGCTTTGTTTGCTTTTGACGTGAGACAAAATCACTTTGCGACGCGGATCCCCATCGAGCGAGCCGTACCGGCGATGATGTTGACGGCGGCATCGAGATCGTTTGCATTGAGGTCTTCTTTTTTGGACTCCGCGATCTCTTCGAGCTGCTTGCGGGTGATCGTTCCCACTTTGTCCACATGTGGACGGGCGCTACCGGATTTGAGCTTGAGGGCCTTTTTGATCTGTACGGCTGCCGGCTCGGTCTTGACGACAAAATCAAACGAACGGTCTTCGTAGACGGTGATGACCACCGGAAGGATCACATCGCCTTTTTCGCGAGTGGCGTCATTGAATTTTGTGCAGAAATCTTGGATCTGGACACCGGCGGCACCAAGTGCCGGACCGACAGGAGGTGCAGGTGTCGCCTTGCCGGCGGGGATCTGTACCTTGATCATTTTCGTGACTTTTTTTGCCATTCTGATTTACTGAAAGAAAAGAGGGAGTAACTGTGAGACCCGATCATTGTATTCACGTGGGAACTGTAATGCAAGCACTTTTGTTCCGGATCGCGTCACAAGGAAGACCATGTTAGGGAAATTTTTGTTATCATTCAAGTAAAAATTCGCTTCTCCCCGAGTATTGAGCGACTCGGACAGATTGATGAGCGAAGCTTCTTCTTGAGGGATCGAAGTAAACAGTTTTTTGCGGACAAGGGACAAGAGCCGCCCTGCGCTCATTTCTTCGGTCGGAAGGATGCGACTGATCGTACCGATGGTCTCGCCGTTGTCTTGAAACAAGAAGGTCACGAGATAGAAAGGATCGACAAATTCTTGCAGCTCTGCGTGACGAAAGACCGCATTCGAGAGGATGCCGTCTCGTAAAGTGATATTCTTTTCGGTAAGAGCGTCGACGTCAAAATAATCTTCGGCACGGATACTGACGACCGGAAGCGGTGCCGATGTCGCTTCGGCATCGGAGATATCGGCGGTATTCGAGTTGGGGATGATCTTCGCTTCTTCGCGCAAGGGGATCGCCTTCTTGAAAATATCCGGACTCATGTAGATCTCAAGTGAGACCACCGCAGATGCAATGCCGAGCAAAAATATTCCTACAACCAGTCGCCCCACGATTCGGATCAAAGAGAGTTAGTATAATTGTAAACGAAGCATGTCTCTTCGGCAAATGTAAAACGAGGCAATACAGCAATTATGATTTAAAAATCAGGAATTACAAATTTCCACAGCCGCCGATAATATGCCGGAATCAAGATTCCCGATTCCATCCGGAACAACTCTTGCATCGGGAATGACGAGTATAAAGGGATTATCCGGCGACGGGTGACTCTCTCCTAAAAACTTACAACTGGCGATCTCCAAATTTCAACATACGACTTCCATCTCTGGAGTTCGATGCAAATTCTTGTCACCTATTTGTACGTTATTTCTTCTGCACTTGATTAAAAGCAAGCTCCATAGGAGTCTCGCGATCGAACAGGGTCACAAGAACACGCAGTTTGCCTTTGTCCGGATAGACTTCGTCCACCACGCCTTCGTGGGTGGCGAAAGGGCCATCGACGATCTTGACAATATCGCCTTTGCTAAAGTCGGCCTTGTACTTTGGCTCGCTGATACCCATGCGTTTTTTGACGATGCCGAATTCTTCGGGTGTGACCGGTACCGGCACATTGCCCGAGCCGACGAATCCGGTGACATTCGGGGTATTGCGCACGACATACCAGCTGTCATCGGTCACGATCATATCGACCAAGACATATCCGGGGAAGATGCATTTTTTGCGTTGGACGGGCTTGCCTTTGCGGAGGATCACTTCGGTCTCTTTGGGAACGACGACTTCGAAGATCTTTTCTTGCATGTTCATCGATTCGGTGCGCTGTTCGAGACCGTTTTTGACGGCGTCTTCGTAGCCGGAATAGGTATGGATCGCGTACCAGTTGCGACCGGCTTTTTCGTCTTGACGACCGCCACCTTTCTTGATCGATGATTTTACTTCCTTGTTATCGCTTTCGGACATCAATGAGAAAAAAGAAGAATTTTGTTCAATACAAAGTCAACGACTGCGATGATAAGCGCACTCGAGACGACGAAGATCGCGGAGATCGTGCTGATGCGGATGGCGTGGTTTTTGGTCGGCCATTGGACTTGGCGTAATTCGTGGATGGCTTCTGAGAAGTATTTTTTGACAGCGTTCATGAGTATCTCCGGAAAAATGCAAAAAAGATATTGCAAAAAAATTCGCATTTGAGCAAGTGAAAAACATCTTCTCCATTTCAAAACCGCTCGAAATTCTTCTTGCGGCGTGGCACAATCCTTCGGCAGTCAGGTTTTTTCTTCCCTTCGACTTCCGTGAAAAAGATCATCCTTGCCGCTCCCCGCGGACCATGTGCCGGTGTCAATCGAGCGATCGAGATCGTCGAACAAGCGCTTGTCAAATATGGAGCACCGATCTATGTCAATCACGAACTCGTCCATAATAGGCACGTCGTGGAAGAGTTCCGCAAAAAAGGCGTTGTGTTTTCCCGCGAACCGGAAACGATCCCCGATGATTCGGTCTATTTGTTTTCCGCCCACGGGGTGTCACCGGCGTTTCGCGCTCGTGTCGCCGCTTGCCGCCTTCATGTCATCGATGCGACCTGTCCACTCGTTACCAAAGTCCACCACGAAGCGGAAAGATTTGCCGGTCAGGATTCTGTGATCTTTTTTATCGGTCATCGCGGTCATCCCGAAGTCGAAGGCACGATGGGCGTAACGGAGATGCGGCTCGTCGAATCGGTGGCGGATGTCGAAAAAATCGATGCCGCAAAGTTCGCCTCGCGACCGATCACGGTGTTGACGCAAACAACCCTCTCGCTCGATGAAACCGCGGAGATCATCGCTGCGCTCAAGCGCAAATTCCCTCAGCTCAAAACACCCCCGGCAAAAGATATCTGCTATGCCACCACCAATCGTCAAAAAGCAGTCAAAGAGCTTGCCGCACTTTGCGATCTGATCCTGGTGGTCGGCTCCAAAAATTCGTCCAATTCGAACCGACTCGTCGAAGCGGCTCGGCGCAACGGCTGCCATGCACATTTGATCGAAACCCTAAGTGACCTTCCTCCGCAAGAGCTGGAAAACGTGCAAACTCTCGGTATCAGCTCGGGAGCTTCTGTACCGGAAGTCCTTGTTCGGCGTTTGGTCGATGATCTGCAAGTGCGATTCCCCGGAATCGTATTGGAGCAGCTCGAGATCCTCAAAGAAAACGTGATGTTTCCGTTGCCGAAGATCTAGCACAAGATACGGTTGCATTCTTATCCGATATTTAGGGAGAATACTTTTTGATGGAAGGAGTCTTTCGCGTCCACGGCAACAAAAAACTTTCCGGCAGCGTCGCTGTCTCCGGTTCCAAAAACGCCGCGTTGCCGATTTTGGCGGCGGCATTGGCGCTGGACGGGACTTCGAAGATCCGGAATCTGCCGATGATCTCGGATATCGAACGTATGCTGTCGATGATCAAGTCGTTGGGCGGAGTGGTGCAACAAGAAACCGATGAGGTCAATATCGATACCACGCGCATCACATTACCGGATTTTCATTTCGATCATGAAGGGGTCGGCAAGATGCGAGCGAGTATTTTGCTCCTCGCTCCGCTATTGGCGCGATTTGGAGAAGTGCGTATGAAATTCCCGGGAGGATGTGTGCTGGGCAAACGCTCAGCGGATGCGCATCTGCGCGCTTTTGTCGCCCTCGGTGCCGAAGTGATCGAAGCGCAAGAGTATCTTCATCTGCGCTTGCCGCACGGAAAATTCGCCGCCGCCAAAGTCGTGTTGCCGGAGATTTCGGTAACGGCGACCGAAAACGCCATCATCGCCGCCGCCTTCGCCGATGGTGAAAGCGAGATCCGCATGGCGGCCGCCGAACCGCACGTGCAAAACCTCTGTCATTTTCTCGTCAGTGCCGGTGTGCAGATCGAAGGTATCGGGACTCATTTTCTTAAGATCAAAGGGAATCCGCAGGCGGCGAATGCCGATGTCGCCGTTACACCGGATTATCTCGAGGCCGGTACTTTTATCCTTGCCGGGATCCTGACCGATTCCGCGATCACGGTGCAAAACGTCGTGCCGGATCACCTCGACTCTTTCTTTGAAAAGCTCTTCGAAGCCGGTGCCAATTTCGAAACCGACGCCAAAAAACAAGAGGTACGGGTGTTCCCGCGCAAACACGATTTTGTCGCAACTGATATCCAGACCGGTGTTTTTCCCAAATTTCCGACCGATCTCCATCCGCAATTCGGCGTGCTCATGACCCAATCCGTCGGCACCTCCAAGATTTTCGAAGTCCTCTTCGAGCGCAAATTCGCCTACTTGCTCGAGCTCGAAAAACTCGGCGCCGATGTGCAGATCTTGAATCCGCATGAGTTTTTGATCCATGGTCCGCGACAACTGAGCGGAGTACCGGTCGCCAGTCAGGATATCCGCGCCGGTGCCGCCATTCTTCTCGCCACTTTGATCGCAGAAGGGGAGTCGGAGGTCTCGAACATCCATTATCTCGATCGGGGGTATCAG
>CAZYXI010000068.1:4246-5895 GCA_964651215.1 uncultured Candidatus Peribacteria bacterium | reverse complement strand
CCTCGCGGTGCTGATCGAAAGCATGCGCCGTGAAGGCTTCGAGTTGCAAGTCTCGCAACCGGAAGTGGTCGTGCGCGAGATCGACGGCGTCATTTGCGAACCACTCGAAAACGTCATCATCACGGTGCCGGAGAGCATGGCGGGTGCGGTGATCGAGGCGCTCGGCAAACGGAAAGGCGAAATGAAGAATATGCGCTCGGAAAACAGCATCACTTTTTTGGAATTTATGGTGCCGACGCGGGGACTCCTCGGCTTTCGCGGAGTGTTTATCATCCTCACGAAAGGCGAAGGGACATTTTATCATTCATTTGAAGCGTATGTTCCCCACATGGGAAAGATCGAAAAACGCCAAGTCGGTTCGATGATCTCCGGAGTCGATGGTGAAGCGGTCGCCTATTCACTGTGGAATCTGCAAGAACGCGGTCCCATTTTTATCCATCCGCAGACGAAGGTCTACGAAGGCATGATCATCGGCGAGCATAACCAAGGAACCGACCTGACCGTCAATCCGCTCAAAGGGAAAAAGCTGACGAATGTGCGCGCCAGCGGCAAAGACGATGCCATCAACCTGACACCGCCGATCGAGATCACGCTCGAACGGGCGCTCGAATATATCGATAATGACGAATATGTCGAAGTCACTCCCCAGAGCATCCGCCTCCGCAAAAAATACAGGAATGAATCGGAGCGCAAGCGCATGGAAAAGAAAGACTAAGGGAATTTGCAGTTTTTTTCATAGCGCAAGGGCGTTGCAATTATTCGGCAAGCTTGGTAAGGTCTGTGCCCGTAGAGTACGCTTTCTTTTTGCAACTTTGTGTCCGAAAACCAACTCCTCAAATCAAAAGCCGACCTGGTGGCTTTTTTTCGGCGTTCCGCGGTGGAGCGCAACGAGCTCAAAATCGGGATCGAAGTCGAACGCAGCGCGGTATATGAAGAAAACCTCAGACCGGTGACCTATGGTGGAGCACGCGGCTACCACGCCATCCTCAAAAAACTGGTGACAGAAGTCGGCTGGCAGCCGATCGAAACTGATGAAAATGGGAATATCTTTGCACTCAGGCGCGGAGAAAGCGAAATCCATACCGAAATGGACGGACGACTCGAGCTCGCGAGTAAACCGCGACGGCGACTGATCAATCTTGTGCGCGAATACGAGCGCTATAGTAGCGAGATCGATTCGATTTCAAGGGAATTCGGCGTCCGCTGGGTCTCGACCGGAATCCAACCATTCTCACCGCTGACGGAGTTTAAATGGATCAAAAAACCGCGTGCAAACAAGCTCCATGCATTCTTTCGAAAACACAACATCAAATCCGAAAAGTGGGTCATCAAATCCAACTCGGTCCATGTCAATTTTGGCTACACTTCTGAGCAAGATGCCATCGACAAATTTCGGACGATGTACAGCATCGCGCCGATCATCGCGGCGATGTTCGCCAATTCTCCACTCGAAAACAACCGCTTCTCGGGATACATGGATTATCGGGTCCATTTCATGCAGAATTTTTTTCCGGAGAGGAGTCCTTTGCATAAAACATTTCTTACGGAAGAGTTTGGCTTTGAAAAATGGGTCGATATTGTTTGTGATCTGCCGGTCGTCTATATCGAGCGCAACGGGGTTCGCTCGCACATCCCGCAGGTCACTGCCC
>CAZYXI010000068.1:0-4236 GCA_964651215.1 uncultured Candidatus Peribacteria bacterium | reverse complement strand
AAACAAATTGATATGCAGGGGAAGACTTTCAACGAATTCATTCAAAAGGGACACCATCGTCATCATGCACGGCTGAAAGATTTTATCCTGCATGCCAAATCGTGTTGGACGGAGATCAAAATGAAAAACTGGCTCGAGTATCGCACCATCGACTGCGTACCGCCACATCTGCTCCCGGCGATTCCGGCACTGATCCGCGGCATCACCCGTAGCAAAGACAGTATGACGGCAGCACGTGAGCTGATGCGCAGATTTTCCTTTGAGGAGTATTGCGAGATCCGCGATGCCGCGAACAAATCGGCTCTTGCGGCGGTGCTACCGAATGGAAAAAAAATCTTACCGCTTGCAAAAGAACTCCTCGAGATCGCCAACACTTCGCTCAAAGAGCATCACTTACGCAAACGCGGCAATGCCGATGATTCGCGTTTGCTCTGGCCGATCAAGCAGTATGTCTTTGTCCGCGAGCAATCCCCCGCCGAATTTGTGATGGAACAATGGAACGGCCCTTGGCGCAAAGATCCGCACAAATTGTTGGAATGGTCGGAGAGTTGAGTAATATCTCACGAATGGAATCTTGAAACAAACACGAAAAAGCTTCCGGGTGACAAGCTTACTTTTGAAAAATCCCTCTTAGGACACAGTCAAGAAAAGCGGATAGAGGACATGCAACACGATATCAGCGGAAAAATGAGCGATCATCGCCGCTTCCAGGCCTTTTTTCCAGTAGAGCCATCCAAAGACGATACCACCGATCCCATTGAGTACGAGCGCACGCGCGATCACCAGCGGAGTCAGTGTGGTAAGTGATGCCGTCACCGGCAAGTGCCCGATACCAAAGACGATCGCGGCAAGAAAAATCGCCGACCACATGAGGACGTTGTTCTCGACTGCTTTCCTTTTGGAGCGAGTCAGTACGCGCAGCACCCAGACGACAAGAGTCATAAAGAATAATCGCAGGAGGATCTCTTCGCTGATGCCGCCATAAAAAGACGCCAACAATCCTTGCCAGACAGGCACAGAGACTTGGCTCATCAGATCGACGCCTTGGTATCGAAAGAAAATATCGAGTATGATGATGGCGATCCCCGAAGCGCTTCCGAGTATTATCGAAAGGCGTACGAAGGGTGGAATATCGACTGCTGTCTTCCGTTTCGCAAGCATGTTTTCGAGAATCGGCATGCGAAAGCCGATTTTTTGGGCAAGCCGCAACCCAATCATCAAAACGATCGCCATCAAGATGGCACTCTGCAATACTGTCACAAACAAGGCGACCGAAACCGGTATCGTGAGATTTTGGAAGACCTCTGCCTGAAGTGTGGTGACATAGGGAAGAATCGCAAGGATAGAGAAGATGCTTGCACTCCAGAGCACCAAAAAAAGTCTCCAATCGATATAATTTTTGAGCGACATAGTGAAAAAAATTCATTGACAGACTAGCGGTCCAAGCCGATTTTGGGAATATGTTCTCACTTGAGGAGAATAAGAGCGATGGACACATTGCGACAAAACCCTGACCGGATGGTACTTAAAAATCTCGCTTCGTACGCAAAAACAAACCTCCACGTCGGGTGAGAAGTCTCTCGGGCATTAGATGTCTCGAAGCAAAGGCGCATTCTTGAGCTTGATTGAAAGTGGTGGAGCTGAGGGGAGTCGAACCCCTGACCTCCTCGGTGCAAACGAGGCGCTCTAGCCAACTGAGCTACAGCCCCACACATCAAGCGAAACGCGAACGGTATTATCCGTGAAACCGCACAGAAAAATCAAGCAAACTTTTGTTGATAGCATTCGATACACTCGGTGATGAATTTTTTTGCCGTTGCGGCATCATCCCACGAAGTGACTTTGACTTCCTTACCGGCTTCGAGATCTTTGTAGTGGGTGAGAAAATATTCGATATCTTCCCGCTTCTTTTTGGGGAGGTCTTCAAACTTGGTGACTTCGGCAAAATACGGATCGCAAGTCGGAACCGTCAAGATCTTGTCGTCGCGTTCGCCGCTGTCATCGACACTGAGCATGCCGATCACACGACACGAAACGACCGATCCGGGGTTGATCCCTTCGCTGGCAATGACGATCGCATCCAAGGGGTCGTGGTCGAAATTGTTCCATGTGCGGGGAATCAATCCGTACGAAAACGGATATGGAATCGGGGTGTGCAAGAAACGATCGACATAGATATAACCGAGTTGTTTGTCGAATTCGTATTTGACGCGGCTCCCTTCCGAAATCTCGATGATGATATTCACTTCATCGGGTGTTTTGTCGCCGATCGGAAGCGAATGAAAAATATTGCTCTCGTTTGTCATAGCAACAGATATAAGAGAAACGATACTGACATTCTGACATGAAAAAATGCTTTTTTCAAGCCGATTCTTTTTGCTTGCCCGCCGGTTTTTTGTCACCTGCCGTGAAGGTGGAATCGACAAAGCCGATTTTTTTGTGAATAATACGTTCACTTTATCACGAATACCTATGACCGATTATGCATCGCTCTCCGTCCAACTCCATCGCGAGCATGGCGGCAAGATAGCGACCGGACTCAAAGTCCCGCTCGAAAACATGCACGACCTCGCCCTTGCTTACACCCCCGGTGTCGCACAACCGTGTCTCGAGATCAAAGAGCATCCCGAAGCGGCATTGGAACTGAGCTGGAGAAAAAACCTCGTCGCGGTCGTCACGGATGGATCAGCGGTTCTGGGTCTTGGCAATATCGGCGGTGCGGCGGGCATGCCGGTCATGGAAGGAAAATGCGCCTTGTTTAAAAAATTCGCTGATGTCGATGCCGTTCCGATCTGCCTCAGTACGCAGGATCCGGACGAGATCGTCAATATCGTCACCAACTTGGAACCGAGTTTTGGCGGAATCAATCTCGAAGATATCGCTGCGCCCAAATGTTTCGAGATCGAAGCGCGACTGAAGGAAAAAATGAATATTCCGATCTTTCATGATGATCAACACGGGACTGCGGTCGTAACCCTTGCGGCGCTGACCAATGCGCTTACAATCGTCGGGAAAAACATCAGCGAGATCAAAATCGTCTTTAGTGGAGCCGGCGCCGCCGGTATCGCCGTTTCCAAATTGTTGCTCGCCGCCGGTGCCAAGAATATTGTCTTGTGCGACTCGCAGGGCGCAATCGTTACCGGCAGACCGGGGATGAACTCGTCAAAAGTGGAAATCGCCGAACTCACCAATCCGAACAACGAAAGCGGCAGCCTCAAGGAGGTGATCGCCGGCGCCGATGTCTTTATCGGTCTTTCCGCTCCCGGACTGCTTGATGCGTCGGATATTCAGAAGATGCAGCCGCATGCGATCGTCTTTGCGATGGCGAATCCGACTCCCGAGATCATGCCGGACCAAGCGAAAGCCGGTGGAGCCGCTGTCATCGCGACCGGTCGCAGCGATTTTCCGAATCAGGTGAACAATGTCCTTGTCTTTCCGGGGATCTTCCGCGGTATTTTTGATGCCGGCGCCAAAGAGATCAACGAAACTATCCTGCTCGAAGCGGCAAAAGGACTCGCTTCACTTGTACCGGAGCCCAATGCACAAAAAATCCTCCCCGATGTCTTTGCCCCGGGAGTAAGTGATGCGGTCGCCGATGCGGTGCGCAAAAGCGCCCGGTCATAAAGCGGATTCTTTTCTTCCAAAGACTCAGAATGAACAAGATCATCGGTGTATTAGGTGGCATGGGACCTGAAGCATCCGCGACACTCTACAGTCGCATCATCAAATATGCCCAAAGTCGCTATCAAGCCGTGCAGGATTCGGATTATCCACCGGTGATCCTGTATAGTCTTCCCTTGTCCGGCTTTGATGAAACGGGCATCGTCGATGAGGAAAAGGTGAAAACACAATTGATCGATGGCGTAAAAAGACTGGAAGTTTCCGGGTGTGATTTGGTCATCATCGGTTGCAATACGGTGCATTGCTATTTTGATGTGATGCAGTCGGCGGTGAAGATCCCGATATTTAATATCTTGGAAGAAACACAAGAACGCGTAAAAGCTTATGGAATCAAAAAGGTGGGATTGTTCGCTTCCGAGAGTACGGTCAGGCTGGGGCTCTATCAAAAGAAATTTGCAGAAAACAACATCGAGGTCGTCTCTCCCGATTTCGAGCAACAACAGGTACTCAACCGAGTCATCGAACATGTCATGGGAGGAAGACAAAATACCGATGACATCATCGCACTCAAAGATATTGCACGTGATTTTTTACACAAAGGTGCAGAGGCGATCG
>CAZYXI010000067.1:0-6113 GCA_964651215.1 uncultured Candidatus Peribacteria bacterium | reverse complement strand
CAGTGGAATCTGCAACAGAAACCTGATAACAATCTTTGCCATTCGCCTTTTTGAAAGTATCGAATACAATACGGCGATGTCGATCACATTGCGAATCTCCGATTTGTTCGCGAGTATATTCGATTATTGTGCATGCATTTCCACCAAAAAGTGTGACTAATTCAGCAATCCTTTGGCTTGTCGTAAAATAATCTCGAGGATTCACAGTCTCATTATTCGTTGCCTCCGGAAAAAGACTAACTGCTGCTATTAAGGTCGCCGCAAATGGAAGTTGTCTCAACTGACTGTAAAAAAGTGAGGCTTGTTTTTACGCGTTCTTGGCAAACTGCACAAGCAAAAAACGGAATCAAAAAGTGACATGACTTCATTGCGGAAATCATGCCACTTGTCGAGTTGTGCGAAATGGGAAATCAACGAGCGCCCGAACCGGACACAAGTCGATAGAGTCCGAGCAAGATGATGGAACCGACCAGCGCCACGATAAAGCTGCGGATATCGAATCCGGTAACACCCGGTGCTCCGAAAAAATTCATCACAAAACCGCCGATCATCGCGCCAACGATGCCGACGACAATGTTCATCAGTGCGCCCTGACGAGCGTTGGTGCCCATGATCATCGAGGCGACCCAGCCGGCAAGCGCGCCGAAAATGATCCAAAGAATGATATTCATGGTATTTGGGAAAAAGAAAATACCTTCATTCTCGAACATAGGCTTCGGTTTTGGGTCTGTCAATATTTTTTTTGATTTTCATACAGCGTATGTCAATAATTCAGCTGCAGGATCGCGAAATTGAGATACGAAGCAAAACTGACCCAAAGCAAATATGGCACCAAAAGCAGTGCGGCGACGCGATCGATCTTCCAAAACCAACCGATCAAAGCCGCGATCATCAACCACAGTATCGCGATCACAATAAGCGCCAGCGCCACTTCTTTGGCGCCAAAAAAGACCAATGTCCAAGCGGTATTAACGACAAGATGCACCAGGAAGAAAAAGACGGCATACCGCGCCGACTTGGAAGTATCGAATTGTTTCCAGACCAGAAAAAGGGCAATGCCCATCATCGTGTAGAGCAATGTCCACACCGGACCAAACACCCAGTTGGGCGGGTTGAGGGCGGGTTTTTCGAGAGTCGTGTACCAACTCGATATTTCGGTAACGGTAAAAAACGAACCGATAACACCGGCAAGCTGACAAAGGACAATGGCGGCAAGGATTTGGAAGAAAGTTTTCATAAGTGAAGAAAAAGGAATCAGGCATTTTTGGGAATCCACGGAATCAAGGCATTCGTTTGCGCTTTGTAGCGCGCAAAATCCTCCCTGCCTTCGTACTTTTTTTCGAGCATGGGGATTCCGGAAACATAGAGGAGCAGAAACGTGATCGTGACCGGACTGATGATGGCAAGCCAACCAAACGGTGATGAAACGGTGATGACAAAGATCCCCCACCATTGCGTGATCTCGCCAAAATAATTCGGATGGCGAGTATATCGCCACAAGCCGGTCATCATCAGTTTGCCTTTGCTCTCGGGATTTTGCTTGAAGCGCATCAGCTGATAATCGCCGACCGCTTCAAAAACAAACCCGATCCCCCACAGCAGCGCACCGGCATAATCCAGGAGACCAAGAGGAGATTGTTCGAAGGCGACCAGGAGCAAAATCGGTGATGCAATCAACAACTGCAAAAAGCCTTGCAGCAGATAGACTTGTGCAAAAGAGCGCAGATAAAACCACTTCCCCCACTCGTCCCGCCACTTTTTGTAACGACTGTCCTCGCTTTTTTTGCGATTGCGATTACCGATATGAAGCGCGAGCCGCACTCCCCAAAGCGAAATCAGCAAAGCAACGAGAAGAGTACGTGCATCGAATTCCGTGGAAAAAAAGAAGAATCCGCAATAGACGACAAACCCGATCCCCCAGGCGACATCAGCAATATCGTTTCTCTTGATGACGAGCGAACAAAGAAACCAGAATACTGCGAGGAATATGGCGAGAGAAGCAGCCTGCTGAAAGACGGGGATCAAAGCGTCTGTGAAATCCATCGTGAAATAAAAAAGCCGGCAGAACTCACGCTTGCCGTCAGCACCGTACCCCAGGCAATATCGACAAAAGTGATGGCGAGCGGCCAATTTTTGAGGGTCGCCAGATTGGTCAGGTCATAGGTCGCATACGTGAAAAAACCGAACAGTGCGCCATAGAGAAGCGCTTGCTGCAAGGAGTTCTTTTCGACCGCCGGCAGGATCGCAAAGAGAAAGATTCCGACGATAAAAAGGAGGTAAAAAACGATCGCCGCCGTCCAGTTGGGTGGATTGCGCAAAAACTCTCCGAGTTGTCCGAAGTAGAAACTTTTGGCGATGACGCCAAGCCACAGCATATCGATCGCGAAAAACACCACGGTGGTCAGAGCATAACTTGCCGCAAGTTGCAGATATGTCATTTTTTTTGAGAAAGCGGATTCATGCTAACGATTCTTGCGAAAATATCAAATCGGGATTTATAGAAGTCGTTTCAGAAGAAAATATTGCTCCACCCTTGATCCGCTTGAGAGGATGCGAATCGATGCTGTAGGCAGCAAAAACTCTGCAAAAAATCTCTCTCTTCTCTTTTTGCGGAAAAACCTCTACGCTTCAGATACCGCCATTTGCGGCGATCCTTGCTCACAATATGGAAAAAGAAATCCGCTCCAAACCAGAACTGCTCCATCGGATGGATTATGTCCTTCTTCATCTTTCTCCTCTGCTGATCATTGTGACAGGCGCCACGGTCTTTGATTGGATCCTGTGCGGTATCTTGTATTTTGTGCGGATGTTCTTTGTTTGTAGTGGTTATCATCGCTACTTTTCACATGCCACTTTCAAAACCTCGCGAGCTTTTCAGCTCGTACTCGCCTTCATGGCGCAAACAACAATGCAAAAGGGCGTCTTGTGGTGGGCGGCAAATCATCGGACACATCACAAATACACCGACAAGCCGCAAGACCCGCACTCGCCGAAGATCTATGGATTTTGGTATGCACATATGGGCTGGTTTTTGAGCAAGGACTACCACAAGACCGATTTTTCCATCATCAAAGACTTTTCGAAGTTTCCCGAACTGCGCTGGCTCAACCGCAATCATGTCATTCCGGCGTTGATTTTGATGCTGGCGGTCTATCTGCTCGGCGGTCTCGTCAATGCAAACGGAGACATCTCGATGTTATTGACGGCAGGGCTATCGACGTTGATCGTGGGGTTTTTTCTCAGTACGATCCTCGTCTATCACGGCACCTATTCGATCAACTCGCTTATGCACATCATCGGCAGACCGCGATACGAGAGCAATGACGAATCAAAAAACAGTTTTTGGCTTGCTCTCGTCACTCTCGGTGAAGGTTGGCACAATAATCACCATTATTTTCAGTCTTCCGTAAGGCAAGGATTTTATTGGTGGGAGATCGACGTTACGTATTATCTCTTAAAGATCTTGTCATGGTTCGGTATCGTTTGGGATTTGCGTCCGGTGCCGATCCATATCAAAAACTCGCGCACAAAAGAAGAAGCGCGGCTCTTGGCAAAAAAGCAGCAGATGTGATCGCAAAAGCGCAAACGATCACCGCTGAGTGAGACTTGAAACAAGTCCTGCATCGCAAATCTTTCTCATCATGAAAGCCGAAAACCGATTCGTTACCTACATCACCGAAGATGTCCTCGGACACATTCCGCAGATCTCCGCACGAGCGATGTTTGGCGGTTATGGGATCTACCAAGATGGTCTGATCTTTGCGATCATTGCCGAAGATCAGCTGTATTTTAAGGTCGATGACAGCAATCGCGCGGAATATGAAGCACTCGGGAGTCACCCCTTCGTCTATTCGCAAGGAAATCACAAAAAAGCAACGATGTCCTACTGGCTCGTGCCGGAATCGGTTCTGGAAGACAAAGAAGCTATCCGTCTTTGGGTGGAGAAATCTGTTCGAATCACCAAACAAAAACAAGCGCGTAAACCCAAAAAGTAGCGAAGAGGATTCTACAATGACGTTTCGCACTCAAGAGTCGATTGGTGTTGCGGTGATTTCAGGTCGTCACCAAAGGCGAGGATCTGGAGTGTGTGAGCGGAATTATCCGGCTTTAAAACGATCGACCAGGGTTCGCTCGGTTCACCGATATGATGCGGCAGGACTTGCTGTGTCGGCGCGTTCAGGTCATTTCTGATTTCTGTCATTTCGGTACGATCAGCCTCCAGTAGCGCAAGATAATTTTGCGCCGCTTCCGAAGGAGAGAAATACGTATAGCCGACATCGGAATATCCGCAATCCACCGTGGTGACAGCGGATTCGAACGCCAGCTGCAACTGTCTATCGATGATCCCTCCCCCCGAGCCGTCGACCGAGCTCAGAAAAAACCGGGCAACTCCCCAAAATGTCATGATCGCGACCAAGACCCAAAGCAGCATGGTCTTCCCGTCCATTTCTTCTTCCATGGTGACCCAAATATCTTTCCATTATACAATATTATCGTCCCAAAAGACAAAGCAAACTCGCCGCTCAGGCTTTCTTTTTCGCTGACAGAACGGTATACTTAACGGCAGAAATACTCATAATACAAACAAAATGGATGCTTTCGAAAAAATCCGCGAGCTCGAGCAGCGCTTGTCGCCATTCGCGTTTGACAAGCCGTCTGTCGTGCGACTGATGATCATTCCGCTTTTGATCAGGGGGCATATTTTGATCGATGATCTGCCGGGCGTCGGCAAGACCACGCTTTCCAAGGCGTATGCGCGTTTGCTCGGGAGAAGCTTTTCGCGTTTGCAAGGCACGAGTGACACACTGCCACAGGATATTCTGGGCGGAGAAATATATCACAGCAATACGCAAGAATTCACCCTGCGCAAGGGTCCGATCTTCGAAGAAGTCGTTCTGATCGACGAGATCAATCGCATGCACCCCAAATCGCAAAGCGCCTTTTTGGAAGCGATGGAAGAACAACATGTCACGATCGGCACCAATCGACTGGCATTGCCGGATGTCCATCTCGTACTCGCCACCCAGAATCCGATCGAATACAGCGGAACGTATCCTCTTCCCGAAGCGCAACGCGATCGCTTTGCTTGCGTGATCACGATCGGGTTTCCCGATCGGGTAACCCAAAGCGCGATCCTGGCGGATCAAAAATATCTGGATCTCGACAAAAAAATCAGCGAACTCCCCGAGATCATGACCGCAGCAGAGATTACGGAATTGCGCGAAGCGGTCAAAATAGTGACGATTGCTCCCGAAATTTTGGCACGCATCATCACCTTTGCGGAGTGGACTCGCGATCCGGAGACATTCCGATACGGACTCAGTCCGCGTGCGCTTTCGATTTTTGCCGCCGCTTTGCGCGCAAACGCCATCATGGAAGGACGCGATTTTGTCATTCCGGAAGATGCCATCAGCTTGTTGATCCCGTTTGTCAGACATCGGGTGGAGTATCTCAACACCTCCGTCGATGACAAAGGACTCGCCGAAATTTTGAATAACAAGTACCGAGAGTTGTTTCGGGGCTTGTGAAGCGGCGATCGACAATATTTTAATAGTCCATAATGTTCGCTCGCTTTGACCGCTGGCTGAGTGTGCAGGGGTTTTTGTCCAAAACCGCCCTGACGCTCGCCGGTATCGGCGTTCTTTTGACATTCATCTCTTTTGTCAAAGGAATCCAAGTACTGATGTTTATTCCGGCATTTGTACTCGGGCTCTTCGTGTATTCGTATTTCGATGTGCGCCGTGCCAAAAAAAGCGTCGTCGCATCGTGGCAGAACGAACAGCAACTGGCGCTGCGGTTACTCTTTGCCCGTCCTCATCGCTTTTGCACGTTTTTTCTTGCATTTCGTGGCGAAGATGAAATCAGACTGCTGCAGCCGCAAAAAAATCTGACATTTGTCGTGCCTCGGACTCCGGGCAGATTTTTGTTGTTGATCCAGGGTCGTCTCGATATTTTTCGCGCAGTGGTCGAGTTGCCCGAACCGCCGGAATCCGCGACCGATTCTCATAGCGGCGAAAGTGAGATCGGCGAGATCTATTTTTCGATCAAAGAATATGAAGAAGGTGACCAACTGAAGCGGATCGTTCCGCTTCAATCGGCGAAGCGTCAAAAAT
>CAZYXI010000066.1:0-6251 GCA_964651215.1 uncultured Candidatus Peribacteria bacterium | reverse complement strand
GCGAAGCGGTAGCGGCGTAATTCAAGGAAACAAGACGACAAGGATACAGTATACAGCAGTCGGACTTCTCCTGTGTACTGTGTTCTTGCTTACTTGTAACGAGATAAGGGAAAATAATGACGCATTTTTCTCATCATGAAAAAACTGTATGTGGTCTTGTTGGGTGGCGAAGTATCCGGTTGTCATGTCGAGATGCACGACGTGCGCTTTACGGTTGGTGAATCGATCGAAGACTGCTACCCGCGACTGCGAAAAGAGTGGGTCGGGACACCGGCATCACTCCATGTCGATGCGTACCTCGTTTTGCGGTATGTCGATGGCTTTGCAATCCACTTAGAACAGAATCCTACGGACACGGAACAAAAACTCTATTTTGTAAACACCGGTGCGTACGATCCCGATTTTTTCGGTGAAGCACACGAAATCGGCTTTTACGTGGCGAGAAATCAGGAAGAAGCGAAACAGCGCGCACTTGATGCTCTCTTGCAAGGCAAAAAGCAAAAACACAAAGATGACTTGTACGATATCGATGATTGTCTCGCGCTGAGTGAAATCGGCGGTTGGCACATTCATTTAAAACCTACGGACAACGTGCAGCAGATCAAACCGGACTGGTTCGGGTATGATACAAGGGTGCGAGCCGGATGACGCACAAACTTGAGTTCGGCATTGGTTCTCCAATGGTTCTGAAACAAGTCGGCAAGAATAAAGGAGACAGAGAAATCTCTTTCTGTTTTTTCTGTCTTCTGTGAACTTGCCGACTTGTCTGCTTGTCAAAAGTACCGTCCGCTCCACAGATTCAGCTTGATGTAAATGAGGTCGAAGACTGTCCTGAGCGCGTCACGCACCGGACGGAAGCGCGATTCGACGGAATTAAACCAACTGACGGGGACCTCGGCGATCCGATAGTTGAGGTTTTTGGCGATGACGAGCAGTTCGACGTCAAAACCGAAGCCGTAAACTTTTTGCCGGGCAAAGACCTGTTTTGCCGCTTCGTGAGTAAACAGCTTGAAGCCGCATTGCGTATCGACGATGCCATCGATCAAAAACATCTGGATGATCATAT
Organism: uncultured Candidatus Peribacteria bacterium; assembly: GCA_964651215.1. Lineage (GTDB taxonomy): Bacteria > Patescibacteriota > Gracilibacteria > CAIRYL01 > JBGSOV01. The sequence goes on along the minus strand of CAZYXI010000066.1, from coordinate 5,185 downwards.
TGCCAAAGCGTCCGATAAAAATCCGCAGTTTTGATTGTTTGCGTTTGACTTTGCTGTTTTTGAGCCAGCGCGAACCGATCACGATGTCGTGTTTTGCCGTTTGCTTTTTGAGTTCGAGATATTCCTCGATCGGAGTGGAATTGTCGGCATCGGCGAACAAGATGAACTTGCCGTGCGCGGCTTGGACACCGGTTTTGACAGCAAAGCCCTTGCCGCGGTTCTTTTTGTTCGCGATCACACGGAGGTGCGGGATCTTGTCTTGCAGCTTTTTGACGAGTGCCACGGTGCCATCCGAACTCCCGTCGCTGACGATGATCATCTCCGCATCGATCTGATTGCTGAGCAAAAAATCATGCATCAAGATCAAGGTATTCCGGATCCGGTTCTCTTCGTTGTACGCCGGCACGACGATCGTCAACTCAAACGGGAACGAATCGGGGATCTCGAGCTTCAGTTTTTTCCCGGAGAATGTCCAATACTTGTTCGCGAAAAAGTTCCACGACAACACGATCACCGATGTGATCGCCTTTGCCGGCACCGGTGAGATTCCGTAGAGCTCGTAAAAAATAAACATAAAGATCCACGTCAACACCAACCCGACCACCGAGACGAGGAAAAATTTGATCATCAACTTGCGGTAGTTTTTGGAGCGATCCTCAAATGTCCAGATCTTGTTGAGGACAAAATTGTTGATGACCGCCAAAAAAAAGCCGATGGTCGCCGCGCCGATCGGATGCATGAGTTGAAAGCGTTCCGCGAGGAAATAAACGGTCAACAGGTCGATCGCCGTGCCGACGACACCGACGACGCAATACTTCAAGAACGGAAGGAACTGCCGCGCGACCTTTATTTTTTCTCGCATTTTGGATTTTTGACGATGAGAAACGAGAGTCATTCTACCGATTTTTTGCAAAAAAAACCAGCCGCTCCCATGGCTGTAAGTTGAGGAACGGATGACATTTGGGATCCGTCCACAAGCAGGCGAAGAAAAAACGAGTGGTGGTCGTACCAGCAATCGGATGACGGGCTGAAAGCGCTCCGCGAGGAAATTGACGCTCAAGAGGTCGATCGTCGAACCGATCACTCCTGTACGAGAGAGTCGCGGAAATATGTGGAATATTGCCGGTCAAAGTTGAGAGTATGCGGGCATTTTTTAATCCGTAATTGACGAAAACATATATTGGAAAAAGCGTTCGAATATTTAAAAACGATTGTTGCCCCTTAAAAAAAGGAGTGACTCCCTATCGGATTAAATGATAAAAGATTTGCAAAATGACAAAATCATCCATGCGCGTGTTTCATTTCCTGCTGGGCAACTCGCTTGTTGCGACCACGACGAATAATTTTGTCTGGTTTGCACTTGTGTTTTGGGTGTTTTTAGAAACCCAGTCGGTGATGGCGACATCGCTGATCTCTGGAATGTTTGTGCTCGTCACCGCCGCAGGCGGGTTTTACTTCGGTTCGCTTGTTGACCGGTACCGCAAAAAAACTGCCCTTCTGCTTTCGAGCGCATTGAGCCTGATTTTTTATCTCATCGGATTGGGAATCTATCTCACGACTCCCGAGAGCTCGTTTGAAAGTGCTGCGAGTATTCGTTTGTGGATCCTTATTACCGCGTTGATGCTCGGTGTCATTGCCGGTAACATCCGCATGATCGCCATGCCCACCGTTGTTACTCTGCTTGTTGCAGAGGATGTGAGAGATAAAGCGAACGGCATGCTGAGCACCGTGATGGGCGTTTCGTTTGCGATCACTTCGGTGGCAAGCGGCCTCGCGCTGGGGTTCAGCAATATGCGCGTCGTCATTCTGCTGGCGATCGCATTTACCGCACTGGCGATTTTCCATCTGCTCTTCATTCGGGTTCCCGAAACCAAGTTGGCGGAGCACCATGAAAATCCGCCGAAAATCGATATCAAAGGCTCGATCAATGCGATCAAAGCGGTGCCGGGCTTATTTTCGCTGATCTTATTCACCACTTTCAACAATTTTTTGGGCGGGGTGTTTATGGCGCTCATGGATGCTTACGGCCTGTCGCTCGTCTCGGTGCAGGTCTGGGGCACATTGTGGGGAATTTTGAGTTTTGGATTTATCGCCGGCGGGCTTTATATCGCGAAATATGGGCTTGGCGAAAATCCGCTGAGAACATTGTTCCGCATCAATATTCTCTTATGGTTCACGAGCATTATCATGGTGATCCAGCCGTGGATCAGTTTACTCGCGATCTGCATGTTTATTTGGATCTGCTTCGTGCCGTTTGTCGAAGCGATCGAACACACGATCATCCAGAAAGTGGTGCCGCTTGAGCGGCAAGGGCGGGTATTTGGCATTGCGCAAAGCATCGAGCAAGCTGCCTCGCCGATCACGGCATTTTTGATCGGACCGCTTGCGCAGTTTTTCTTTATTCCCTTTATGACCACCGGAGCGGGAGTCGAACTGATCGGCGATTGGTTTGGCGTGGGGCTCGGGCGGGGCATCGCGCTTGTGTTTATTGTCGCCGGCATCATCGGGCTCATCGTTACGTTGCTCGCGCGCCGGTCACGCGCATATGAAGTCATTCAAAACTCCTACCGGCATCCGCCGAAAGGAGTGGATTGATTCTAATACCGGACGAATGATCCGGAGTATTTTTTATCTCTGTGTGTATCAAAAATCCGCGTTCCAGACTCTCGATTCTCGATTCTAGAATCGAGTCCCGCCGCAGGCGGGACTGGTGGTCGCACCAGGACTTGAACCTGGGACCTCAACATTATCAGTGTTGCGCTCTAACCAGCTGAGCTATGCGACCACAAAAAAACGCCAAGTCATTTTTCCCGTTTTGGGCGTGAAAATCAAGCAAAAATCGGCGCGACCGCGCACGGGACCACTTCGATCTGTCGCCAGACATCTCCCAAGACATACGGTTCGCGAGCGAGCCAATCATCCAAGTCGCTGCGTGAGGCAAAATCCACCACCATCACCGAACCGTTCATGCGACCGTCGTCGGCAAACAATCCGGCGGCATACAAAGCCCGTCCTTCGGATTGCATTTGAGCACATTGCTGCAAATGCGCCTCGCGAGCCGCCATCCGTCGCGACAATGCCGCTTCATCATCTCCATCCCGACCGATAACGACAAATTGCATCTGGTATAAAAAGTCCACTTCCACTCTAGCGGATTTTGATCCGGGAACAAAACGACCGATGCCCACCGGCTCTCCTTTCAACGTAAAAGCACCCAAAAAGCAAAATGGCACCGACGGAAAAAACGGGATCGATGCAGAAAAATGATGCGCCAGCTTTTCCTTGTCAATTGTCGCTTTAGATGATACAATATCATAAACATTTTCTATCAAAAACAAACATGCAACGTATTTATCTTGCTGAAGAATGGGATTTGGTCATTTCGGAGACGGAAAAGATCATCGTCGACGAAACCGATGCCAAAGGCGAAGATCATCCCGATCTTGCCATTCTGCATAACAAACTCGGTATCGCACATCTCTCGAAAGGTGATTTTGAGATGGCGGTCTTTCATTTTGAAAAAGCGGTCGCGCTGCAAGAGAAAGCCCCTCAATCAGCGGAAATCTCCGAGTCCGCAACCGAAAGTAGCGAAGCCGGATCGGAAGCGGAAGAAGTCGCAGAAACAGCGGCAACTTCACCGAGCGGAATGATCGAAGAAGATGCAGAAGAAACGGAAGCCAAAAGCGCTGAAACAGTAACTGCGGAACCCGAGGAGGATGCTGCAACGGAAGCCGCCACTCCGCTCACGGCAGAAACGGCAGAAGTGGAAGGAGATGCAGAAGAGGAAGTTGCAGAAGCGGAATCGGAAGAAGAAGTTGTGGAAGTCGCAGCGGAAGAAGAGGAAGAAAGTGAAATACCCCCGACTGCAGAACTGTTGGCGCTCTATCTCAGCAACTTGGGTACCGCCTACTACAACCAGGGCTTATTTGAAAAAGCGATCGAGCAGTTTGAAAAAGCGATCGCCATCGAGCATGGCGCTCCGATCGAAACGGAAGAAACGGCGCAAGCCGCCATCACTCCGGAAGAAGCCGAGCCTCTTGCCACAGCGGCGGATTTTGCCTCGACCGAAGAGATCCTTTCGAAGGAAACCGGAGAAATTGCGCATTGGAACAATCTTGCCGTAGCCTTGTTGGCGATCAATGAGACCGAAGACGCCATCGACCATTTGGAACAAGCGGTGAAGATCTCGCAAGAAAGAAACGAAACGCAAACACCCGATCTGGCGACGCGCTATGCCAATCTCGGACTCGCCTATCTGGCGAACCTCGATCCGGAAAAAGCGGAAGAGCAATTTGTCAAAGCGCGTGAAATCGACGAAAAGGTATTCGGCAATCGCCATCCGTACATCGGCATCGATGAACTGAATCTCGGCTTACTCGCAAAAGCCCGTCGTGATGCGGTTACCGCCGCCAAACATTTTGATCGTGCCAGACAGACGTTTGCCAATGCTCTTGGTGAAGACCATCCCTTTACCGCGATCGCGCTCAGTAATCTCGGCACCGTGCTCAAAGAGACCGGCAAATTCGAAGCGGCGATCGATGCCTTGGAAAAAGCACTCCATGCCGCCGAAAAGACTTTTGGAGAAACCGATCCACTCGTGGCGATCCGCTACAACAATCTCGGACTCGTCTGGAAAGAGCAAGGAGAATACGAAGAGGCGAAAGAATGTTTTCAAAAAGCGCTTGATATCGACATGGAAGCCTTTGGGGAAGATCATCATCAAACCGCCATCGATCACACCAATCTCGGCATGACGCTCAAGGTGATGGAACAATACGACAGCGCCATCATCCACCTCGAATCCGCACTGCGCATCGGACGCGCCACTCATGGCGGCAATCATCCGATCGTCGGTATGCGCTATAACAATCTCGGACTCGTCTGGCGTGCGAAAGACCAAGTGGAAAAAGCGACGATCTGTTTTGACAAGGCGCTCAAGATCGCGATTCAGAATTTTGGCGAACAGCACCCCACCACGGCGATCCGCTACAACAATCTCGCCGGTCTGCATCGCGCCGAAGAGCAGTACGAGCTCGCGTATCCGATGTACAGCAAAGCGCTCAAAATCGCCAAAGACAGCCTGGGCGATCATCCCGACACCGCCATCTATCACAACAACCTCGGCACCATCCATCGTGCCAAAGGCGAATTTGCGAAGGCGATCGAACATTTCGAAGCAGCTGCC
>CAZYXI010000065.1:411-6426 GCA_964651215.1 uncultured Candidatus Peribacteria bacterium | reverse complement strand
ACGCACGAGGTTGTTTTCGACTTCGGCTGCGTCAAAGGATGTGGCGGAGATAGAACCGATCTGCTGGACATGCGCGATGACTTTGGTGTTGCAGGTTTCGGAGAGGAGTTTTTTGGCGATGGCGCCACCGATCACGCGCGAGAGGGTTTCGCGACCGGATTGCCGTCCGCCGCCGCGATGATCACGATGACCGAACTTGGTCTGCCAGACTTCATCGGCATGACCCGGGCGGAAGATCTGTTTGAGCGTGTCATAATCCTTGGAACGCTGGTCGCTATTGCGCACCACGACCGCGATCGGCGTGCCGAGGGTCTTGTCTTCGAACACGCCCGAAAGGATCTCGGGCTGATCGGCTTCGTGACGAGGTGTGGTGACCTTGCTCTGTCCCGGACGACGACGCTCCAGCTCGCGAGCGATCTCTTCCACAGTCACGGGCAATCCTGCCGGACAACCATCGACAACAGCGCCAAGCGCCACGCCATGCGATTCTCCAAAAGTGGTGACCCGGAAATATTTGCCAAATGTATTCATTACGCCGCTTATTATGCCGCAATTTCGGAAGATTTACCAAGCAAAATCATCGGAAACGACTCTGCCGAATACCTCGTGAGTCTTCAAACCTGTTAAGTGCCCAATTGCAACTGTCAACTGCCCTTAAGATTCGCGACTCCTCCCGAAACGCAACCCCCATCGGGAATGACGGGTTGTGGAGTTTGGCGACATACGACTGGTTCTATTACATTTGCATGTCACAATTCGCTGACGAGAAACTATGTTGGTGAGAGTAATGGCAGCTTGTGGATGCTTACAACTTAAAACTTACAACTTGCGACTTGCCTAAGATTCCCGATTTTCCCCTGGAAGACAACCTCTCTCGGGAATGAAGAAAAGATCCGAATGTCGAAAGGGAAGAAGCGAAGACCCCTGCTCCCCCTCCAAGAGCACACCTTTTGCAGGGGTGACGGTAGAATATGGGGAATGACAAGGCTTATGAAGAGAAATAAGCCATTGCATGTTTTGTACGAGAAAAATTTGTAATTTTTTATTCTTCATTTTTCATCCCCCAAGTTTTATTGGAGGCGTTGCAATTCGATCTCTACCTCGCGATCTTCAAAATCCCCGCGCACGAGCAGCGTGATGGATTCGCCGATCTGCTTGGTACTGACAAGTGAGCGGATGTCTTGCTCCTTGCTGACACGCTCGCCGTCGATTTCGAGGATAATATCGCCCTCTTGGATCCCTGCCGCTTCCGCCGGCGACCCGGCGATCACCGCCGGTTCTCCGTTCGGTCCGGTACTCACCATCGCGCCATATTCCGTTTCGACACCAAGCGATGCGGCATTTTCGGGCGTGATGATGATATAGCGGATGCCGATAAACGGCCTCACGATCTCACCGTTTTTGAGCACCGATTCCGCGACAAAACGCAGTTCGTCCACCGGAATCGCAAAGCCGATGCCTTGCGCTCCGCCGGCGACAGCGGTGTTCATGCCGATGACCTTGCCATGGATATCGACAAGCGGTCCGCCGGAATTACCGGGATTGATGGCGGCATCGGTCTGAAGTAAGTTGCTGATCTCTTCCATGCCGCGCATTCCGTCCGAAGCGATGATGTTGCGTCCAAGTGCGGAAATGACGCCGGTGGTGACGGTGTTTTCAAACTCCGCCAACGCATTCCCGATGGCGATCACCCGTTGCCCGACACGGATCTCACTCGACGTGCCGAATTGAAGCGGCGTAATATCGAAGTCGATCGCTTCCGGATCGATCTTGAGCACCGCGATATCTTGGTATCTGTCGCGCGCGATCACCTCTGCGGGAACTTCGGTACCATTGGCAAACCGGACAAAATAGGAGTCCGACGCGCCACTGACGACATGTCGATTGGTAAGGATGTAGCCGTCTGCGGAAAAGAGGAAACCGGAACCGCCGCCGATGATCACATTGCGCGTTTCGCCGGCATCGTCTTCGGAAGTCGGGAAAAACGGATTGCCACCGCCATTCCGAAAAAGGAACTCGCGCTGTACCGAAATACTCACGACCGCGTCTTGGATCTGCGCCACGGTATCCGAGACCATCCGGTCAGAATCGCCGATCTCCAAATTGCCAAGTTGTTCGCGCAGTAGCGCGTTTTCCGCTTCGAGTTGCTCCAAGCGTGCCAAAAATTCCGCCTCTCGTTCGATGCTTGCTTGGGTTTCTTCGCTGAGCGCATCGATCACATCCGCCAATTCGTCCCACGTTACCGTCTCGCCGGGGGCGCGCACCTTTTCGATCGGGATCTGCAGGTCGGATCGGGTGCTATCTGCCATCAATGATTCGAGACGGGGCAATTGCTGCACGGTGATGACCGTCGCTGCCAGAGCGGTAAATGCGAGAATTGCAAATGGTCTAAAGTACTGCATGATATACAAAAGTGCATACCAGTTGTAGTCCTTTTTTGCAGACGAGGCAAGAGGGAAAATCGGGAAAAATTCTAGATCAAAAAAGAGCAGGATGGTAATCAAATTGTTATCTCATCAACAAAAAAACAAAAGTAAAATTGATATGATGGAAATACATATTCAAAAATACTTTTGCTCAAACGGTTATTACTCTTCGTTCCAATTGTTGTATTGTTGCCGGTGCTTTCTTGAGAGTGAAAAATTTCTTTCACGACTATCTTTAGTGATTACCCATTTCCTTTGTCCTGATGAATCCACTTGATAGCGAGCCATACCCGGAAGTTCCGTCACGCTCTTCCCACTTTTCAAAACAAACGCGATTGGCTTCAAACCATTTTCGGTGATCGTTACTTGTCCGTTGTTTAGAATCACAAAGTATCTCGGATTTCCCCTTGCGTCTTTCTGAGTTTCGATCGTATCGAACTCGGAAAAAAGTCTGCTGTTCCCTAATACAGCCTTTTTACCGTTCGACTTGGTGACGATTTTCTCCTTCATCCCTTCCGCTTCCTCGATGGCACGAAATACAGTCTCCCCATCAGGCGTTGATTTCAAAGTAAAATTCATAATATCACCCATCGCTTCCGGTTTCATTTGAGAACTCCCTCTCAAGTCGATGATGACAATATTGTTATTTGGATACTCCAGTATCAATTCGGATTCGTCGAATGAAATCGGCGATTCGCCATTGAGTTTTGGTGGATTTCTTTTAATTGCTGACAAAACTTCTTGTTCATTGAGAAATGCCCACTGCATATCTTCTCCCACTGTATTTCCTGCATCAATCATTCGCTTTTCCTCAACATCTTCAGGGGCTTCCCTTTGTTCTTGAGCCTCATTTTCCACTTGAGAAAACGTGCCATTAGAATCGACATTTCGCCTACTTTTTGAGACAGCATTTATCTCTCCATCAATAATTTCATAACGATAGATCTCAAGATGCATAAGATTTCCGTCCTGATCTTTTGGTGCATGAAATAGTGGATAGTCCTTTAGAGAATAAAGTCCGTTTTGCTCTGTTAGCGGATAATTTTGATAAGATAAAAAATTTTCAAAATCAGATACATTTTTCAATTCCATTAACTCTTGTCTTACACTTTCGAAGTATTTTATTGTCTCTTGATCCGATTGATCTTGTAATTCCTCATTTTGTGATACCTGTTTTTTTAACTCAGCAAGACGTCCCCTGGTGCTCTCTGGTGATTCTTCTACTGGATAGCTCGGCTCCTGTTCGGACATCCAAACCAAACGATCTTCGCCAAAACATCGGATCGTCTTACCTTTTAGCGATTGAAAATGTGCTTTCATACGACATAAAAGCTAAAGTGCTCGCGCTTGATACGTGAGCGTGCCGGATTGTCCGGCGGCAAGACTGCCGATATTACAGGTGAGGATATCACCGTTGTCGGTACAACCGTTGGGCGGTGCGACGATCTGCATCTTGCTTTGGTCGTAATCATCGCGGATCACGAGCGCGGTATAGGTCGAGGCGGTATTGTTGCGGTAGTTGATGGTGTAGGTCACCGTGCCTCCGACCGGTACGGTGGACGCATCGGCGGATTTTTGGATGCTGAGGTTGCCATTGCTCGAACCATTGACAAAGATCTTCGCCTGTCCGGTCTTGCCCGTACTATCGACGACATCGATGATCGCCGTGCCCACGCCCGTCGGTGACGAGACTTGGCAGGTGGTACCGCCGTTGTTGCAGTTGGTCTTGGTGATGCCGGTTAGTCCGGCAGTGAGAGTAAAAGTGTTGTTTTGACCGCCCGTAACGGTGATCTGCTGCGGCGCAGCTCCGACACTGATGATCTGATTGCGCGGAGCAACGGTCAGTTGCCCGCCGCCGGAACTATTGTCGGTGATTGTGACACAGACATTACTGATCGTATTACTCTGTTGATTCGCGCCATCGGTCACCACGATATCGGCACAATGCTGACCGGTCTCAAGTCCGCTCAAGTCGATGGCGATCACATACGGGAAGGGGTTTTCACAATTGGCAACGCTCCCGCTCGGTGGATTGTCGCTCCAATTCAAATGACTTCCCAAAAACGGATCGGCCGATCCGGAATGAAAAATCCGGATCTGACCGCCGGCAAGATTGCTGTTGACATCACAGACGGAAAATTCGAGTTTGCTTTGCGGAGCAGAGCTCGGAACAGAATCCGGATTCCATCTTCCGTTCGAGATCGTAGGCGCCATCGGAGGCAGCGGCGGCGAGGAAGGCAGCGGCAAGGTATTGTCACTATTTGTCCCGATCATAGTTTCGATCGCATTAGCGGCATTTGTCATCCCACAGCCATATTCTTGATCGATGCCGGCAAGACCGCCGTCTTCGGCACTCGCGCACAAGATCTCGGAAATCTCATCCGGCAACAAGCTTGGATTCGCCTGATAGAGCAAGGCGACAAGCGCCGAGATATGCGGCACCGCCATTGAGGTTCCGGAAGAAACGCCGTATTTGTTGTCTTGGATCGTACTCAGCACTCCGCCGATGCGGTTGCCGCCCGGTGCAAGTGTGCGTACCATCGATTGAAAATAATTGGAGTAATCGGCGCGCTTTTTCGTTTCGTCCGAAGCCCCGACCGCAAACGCACCACTACAAACGGCGGGCGCATTGGAAAACGGGATATTGAGTCCATTGTCCGGATCGCTGTTCCCGCTCGAAGTGACGACAAAGACTCCGGCAGCCAGCGCACGAGCGATCGCCTGCTCTTCGATCGTGGAGCATTGGTCCTTGCGCCCGAGACTGAGCGAGATCACATCGGCATTGTTGCGCCAGGCATAATCGATCGCCGCGACCACATCCGAAGTACGTGCCGCGCCATCGTCACGAAAGACCTTTAGCGCCATCAGGCGAGCGTCCGGCGCAACACCCACAACACCGAAATCGTTTTTTTTCGCAGCGATGATTCCGGCGGTATGCGTCCCGTGGAAGATCTGACCGCTGACATCGTTATCCTTTTCTCCAAAATCCCAACCGGCGCAGTCATCGACAAAACCGTTCAGATCGTTATCAACGCCGTCGTTACAATTCGTTTCGGCAAAATTACGCCAAATATTCGGCTTAAGGTCTGAATGCTCGATATCGACTCCGGTATCGAGCGCCGCGACAATGATCCCTTCTCCGGTCAGACCGTAGTCGTTCCAGACCTTATCGGCATCCATACCGGCGCCTTGGTCGTTGTTAAAAATATTCCACAAGATTCCGGCATTTTCATTGTTGGCGGCGTTGGTAAAATTGAGCGGTTCGAGAGTCGTGTTCGGCAGATTGTAAATGTAGTTCGGCTGTACGTATTTGACTTCTTCATCCTGAGAAAAAAGCGCGATCAATTCTTCGGTACTGCGCGTTCGGCTTTTGGCTTGGGCAAAGACGAGGCGACGATCGGTGAGGGAATTGACACGATTGATGCCTTCTTCGCGCATCTTCTCGACTTTCGCTTCTCGGCGCGAAGACGGATCATTGAGGTTGGAATTAAAGAGGACTTGCGACTCGATTTCGAGGTCTTCGTCGGGAAGCAACGCCTGCAAGCGCTCTTCGATCAGTGATTCAATGACCTCTGCGCTCAGCCCGTTA
>CAZYXI010000065.1:0-401 GCA_964651215.1 uncultured Candidatus Peribacteria bacterium | reverse complement strand
GGACTGATAGGTATTCCCGTCGGTCTGCTGACCGATGCCGCCTTGATCGTCTTCGAAGACCACGATCACCTCGTTCGGTTCGTAGGGAGCGTCATATTCGATCGGTGGCGGTGGCATCTCGGTCGGAATCGCGATCTGCGCCGCATAGTCTTGCGCCGGACGCTCGTTTTGCAGCGTAATGGCGATTACCGCCAGACTACTGGTGATGATCGCACCGGCAAGGATGATGGTGAAAGGAAGTTTCATGTTGGTTATTTATTCATGTTATTTTACCGGAATCCGACAAAAATGGAAAGGTGTTTCTCCACAAGCAAGGCTCGTGTGAGATTACGGCAGCATGCCAACCTCAAAGCCATCACGATCAAGTGGAATCGGAAATTGCGGCGGATTCAATTGCTCAC
>CAZYXI010000064.1:1423-6465 GCA_964651215.1 uncultured Candidatus Peribacteria bacterium | reverse complement strand
ATCTCTTGGAAAATTGGGATGGATAAAAACCCCCCAGATTTTTTTCTTTATCCCAAAAGAACGAAAATTGTGAAAACAACGAAAAGCCATTTCTTTGAAAACGAAAGGAGTTCGGCGTGTCAGGTGTTGTGTCCGTGCAGACGTTTCCGGAAATTCAGGCTACAAGCCTAAAGCATCGGTGGTTTTGGTGATCGATTTTAACAAACCTTGGAGCAACTCAGGAGAGTTGCTCCTTCTCAGAGAATCTTTTTTTACTCGAGTGAAAAACTCTGAAAGACTATGCTTGCTCCGCGCCGATTCCGGTCAAGCCGGAATGACCAATGCTATTCGTCCGCATTCCGAAAGAGCCTTTTCCAATATTTTGTGATAATTGCCTTTTCCTTGGCATCCAGCCAAAACCACGCATGAGCGAGCCACTCCTTCACTCGATGCAGCGATTCGAAATCGGCAAAGCGCACGAGTCCGTTTGGTGCCGGATGAAAATCAAGCAGATGCGAAAGTTCGGCAAAAAGATGATGATAGATCGCTTTGGCGCGAGCAATGCGGATCTGACTTGTCACGATGATGATCTTTTTGACTTCCGGAAAATGCGCTTTGATCAGTCGGATGCTATTTTTCGCATTTTCCACGGTGGTGCGTGCCGCGTTTTCGAGTACGATCGGAATATCGACGTCGGCAAAATGCGGCAGCGCCATTTCCGCTTCCGAAAGAGATTTGGTCACTGTCTTGCCACCGGTGATGATGATCGCGACCGGACGATGATGACAAAGCAAGGCTTTTGCCGTTTCGATCCGATGCAAAAACGCCGGGTGGATCGAGCCGCAGGGAAGCGGCTTTTCGCCATGGAGGATCAGTACTGTGCTCATCAGCCGCTTAGCCAAGCATGCTCTTGACCGCTGCTTGCTCTTGTTGCAGCTCTTCGAGGGTGGCGGCGATCTTGGCTTGAGCAAAAGCGTCATGTTTGACACCCTGGACGATTTCGTAGCTCTTGCCATTGCTGCGCAACGGAAAGCTAAAAATGAGCCCTTCCGGCACACCATAGCTGCCGTCGCTCGGTACCGCCATGCTAAAGCTTTCGCCCTCGGGTGTGGGCGTGCTGATGCGACGCACCGAATCGATGATCGCATTGGCGGCGGAACCGGCGGAAGACGCTCCCCGCGCTTTGATCACTGCTGCTCCGCGCTTTTGGATCGTTTCTACAAAATCGTTTTCGAGCCAGTTGCTTTCGATCAATTTTGTCACGGGAGTGTCGTTGATCGTGGCATGAAAATAATCCGGGAATTGCGTCGAGCTGTGGTTTCCCCAGATGATCATGTTTTTGACCGCATCGACGTCAGAGCCGGTCTTTTGCGCAAGTTGTGTCTTGGCGCGGTTTTCATCGAGTGCCGTCATGGCAAACCAGCGGTTTGCCGGAATCTTCGGCGCACTCGCTTTGGCGATGAGACAATTGGTGTTGCATGGGTTTCCGACCACCAAGATCCGCACATCCTCTGCGGCATGCCGCTCGATCGCTTGCCCCTGTCCGACAAAGATCTTGCCGTTGATCTCGAGCAAGTCCTTGCGTTCCATGCCGTCTTTGCGCGGCACGCTGCCGACCAAGATCACCCAATTCGCATCGGCAAAGCCTTCCGCGAGATCGGTGGTGATGACGGTTTTTGTGAGCAGGGGAAAAGCGCAATCATCGAGTTCCATTTTGACACCGCCGATGGTCGGCACTTGGCGTTCGAGGTCGATCAGGCGCAATTCGACCGGCGTATCTTTGCCGAACATTTCGCCGGCGGCGATACGAAAGACGAGACTGTAGCCGATTTGTCCACCGGCTCCGGTGATGGCGACTTTGACAGGAGATTTCATGAGAAAGGTTTTTAGAGAAAAATAATCAGACGACTTTGGCGCGCGCATTGGCGATGGCGCTCACGACTTGAGCGAGCGGATCGGCGATGTCCGCGTCTTCGATGAAGATCGGAATGCGGATATAACCGACACTTTCTTCCGGTGGGGATAGCGGCATAAAGCCACTATGATGCGGAATCTGTACCGCGCCTTCGCTCTCGGCGATACGGACGAACTCGTCCCAATTGTCGAGCGTGATGCCATCGATCTTGCCTCCCCAAAAATGTCCGCCGCGGATCTCGCGCCGTTGCGATTCCGGCAGATGTGCTTGCATCAACTCATTAAAATGCGTGACGCGCGCTTTGCCATCGGGAAGGAGTACTTCGTCCATATGCTTTTGCCAAGCGCCGGACGCGATGATCTCGTGAGCGGCGATCTGGGTCGGCATCACGGGACTGAGGCGCCACGAACTGATAAAGTTCAAAAAACCCTCCGCGAGTGCCGTCGGTACGATGATGCCGCCGGTGTGACAGCCCGCGGAAATCGTCTTGGACCACGAAAAGGTCTGGATCACATTTTCTTCCACTTGCGGAGCGGATTTTGTTTCGGAATACGAGAGCGCGAGGTACGCGCCATCGCGGATGACGAGCCAATTTTGCTTTTCCGCGATCTTGCGTACCGTTGCGATGTTCTCCTTGCTGTGATCGATACCGCTCGGATTGTCATACCACGGGATCGTGTAGATGACGCCGTTTCCGGATTGTGCAGAGACATATTCGTCGAGGGCGTCGGTGTCGAGTCCTTCTTCCGTCAGGTCGATTCCTTTCAAAGTCAGTCCCATCGATTTGGCGATGACAAGTGGGCGGTCGTACACCTCTTTGCCACAGACATAGTGGTCGAGCCCCTGCTTACTTTGCAAAAACGTCAAAAAAATATTGAGCGTATCCATCGAGCCGTTGCCGATAAAGACGCGCTTGCTCTCCACGCCGTACATGTCGGCGATATATTCTCTTAGCGGCTGGTAGCCGGCAAAATGTCCGTATTGCAAAAACGACTGACTGTCGTGATCGAGTCCGCTTTGCATCCCTTGCATCAGCGCCGGAGCGAGTTTTTGCATGATCGAAAGCGGCGGCAGACCACGTGCGAGTTTGATGGTTTTCATAAAAAGGGCGAGAAGAATACGCAGCGCATGGTATCGGTTTTTTCGCGGCTTGACAATTTGGTTTCGCGGCTTGTTTTCGTAAAAACGAGTTTGGCGTAGCAATTCCCTTTTACACACTTGTTTCCGGAAGGATCTCATTTTCCCAAATCTTTCTTGCTGATTCGAATCCCGAAACACAAGAACTCCCCCTGCGTCTCCTCTTTGATCAAAGAAGGGGAAGCTCCGCGCTGTGCGCCCACTCTCCATTTTTCACACAGAAAAGCACATCCGCTTTGCTATGGAAAGTCATGGCGAAAGAAAAGAACACTCGTGACAATCCTCGCATTTTTCCTTACAATCGGGCGGCAGCTTTTCTCGAATATGTTTTTGGTCACCAAGGAGTTCACCTTCGATTCGGCGCATTTTCTTCCCAAGTACTTCGGCAAATGCGAAAATCTGCATGGACATACCTACAGATTGCATGTTACCGTGCAAGTCCCCGAACTTGACGATCAGGGGATCGCCTACGATTTTGTCACGCTCAAGCAGGTCGTCAAAACCGATGTCATCGATGTTCTCGATCACCGCCTCATCAATGACATCATTCCGATTTCGTCCGCGGAGAACATCGCCGCGTGGATCTGGGAAAAAATCGCCCCGCAAATCCCCATCTTCGAAATCGTCCTCTGGGAGACACCCACCAGTTTTGTCACTTATCGCGGACCACATGGCACATTCTGACTCTTCACCCTTATCCTCACTTCAAGCGGCGATCGCCGATATCGCCAAAGGAAAACCGATTATTGTCGTCGATGACGAAGATCGCGAAAACGAAGGCGACCTCATTGTCGCCGCCGAAAAGATCACGCCGGAGATCGTCAATTTTTTTGCATCGGAAGCGAAAGGACTCATTTGCACGCCCGTCGATCCCGAGATCGCCGAGCGCCTCAATTTTCACCCGATGGTGGCGGATACCGATCCGGATGCCTGCAATTTTAGCGTATCGGTCGATGCGCGCGTCGGCATCGAAACCGGGATTTCTGCAGCGGATCGCGCCCTCACCATCAAAAAGATCATGGATCCGAAGTCGATTCCGGCGGATTTTGTGCGTCCGGGACATGTTTTTCCCTTGCGTGCCAAAAAGGGCGGCTGCCTCGTTCGTGCCGGTCATACCGAAGCTTCGGTCGATCTTTGCAAACTTGCCGGACTCGCCGGTGGTGCGGTCATCTGCGAGATCATGAATGCCGATGGCACGATGGCGCGTCTCCCTCAGTTGCTCGAATTTGCGAGAAAACACGATCTTAAGATCACTTCCATCGAAGAGCTGATCCGTTATCGCCGCGAACAAGAGACCTTGGTCGAAGAAGTCTCGCAGGCGAGGTTGCCGACCGTGTTTGGTACCTTCGATATCCACGTCTTCCGTGAAAAACTTACCGGGCTCGAACATGTCGCATTGGTGCGCGGCGATATTTCCGCCGTCAAAGCGCCGCTCGTGCGTGTGCATTCCGAATGTCTCACGGGAGATGTCTTCCGTTCGATGCGCTGCGATTGTCGCAGTCAGCTCGATGCTTCCCTCGATCGGATCGCGGATGAGGGTGTCGGCGTGCTCCTGAGGATGGCACAAGAAGGGCGCGGTATCGGTCTTGCCGCCAAAATCCAGGCGTACGAACTGCAAGACACCTTGGGGCTCGATACGGTCGAGGCGAATCAGCAACTCGGATTCAAAGACGACCTTAGGGATTATGGTATCGGCGCTCAAATGCTAAAAGCACTCGGAATCACCAAAATGCGCCTCTTGACCAACAATCCGCGCAAGATCGTGGGCTTATCGGGGTATGGCCTGCAGGTCACCGAGCAAGTACCGATCGAAGTCGGTGAGTCGGAACACAACATGGATTATTTGCGTACCAAGCGCGAAAAACTCGGACATACCTTGTAGGTCTTTGCCGAAAGATGTTCCCCAAAATTTTCGCAAGGAATCTGATATTCCGCTCACTAAAAACCCTTGATGTTATCTTCGGCGAGATTGAAATTTACTCTTATCTTCCACAAAAAGCCGTCAGATATA